>DIKC01000114.1 GCA_002421565.1 Desulfobulbaceae bacterium UBA5628
CGGCGGCCCGCCAGGCAAGCAGCGGTCCCAAGGAACTGGTGCCGGATCAGGTCAAGAAAAAGGGAGAGGGGGAGCCGGCGGCAGCGGCCCCCGCTCCCGCCCCGGCTCCGGCCGATAAAAAAGCCTCTCAGCCGGGCCGCGATCTCCATGAGCAAGGCCTGGCCCTTTTCAAGGAGAAAAAATACAAGGAGGCGTACAGCGCCTTCAATAGTTACCTGGAACAGCATCCCAAGGGCGAACTGGCGGCCGACGCCCGTTACCACCTGGGAGAATGCCTGTATCAGCAGAAGGAATACGAATTGGCGATTCTTGAATACCAGAAGGTGATCGCCGATTTTGGCGGCCATGCCCGGGTGCCGGCGGCTCTCCTCCGGCAGGGGATGGCCTTTGAGGCGCTCAAGGAGCCGGCCACCGCCGCCATTGTTTACAACAAGCTGGTGGCGGATTTCCCCAAGAGCGAAGCGGCCGAAAGCGCCCAAAAGCGCCTGACCGAAATCAAGTAAGGGCCGCCCGATGCTGCCTGGTTGCGTTACCGCGGAAGGTTGTTTCACGGTGAGTTGCCACCGGCCCGATTACACCGTCCGCAACCAGCGGGTCGGGAGCTATCCGGCCCGGCTGGGGGAACTGGCGGACGGCAGCGGGGTGGAAAACCAAGGCAACTTTCCGGACGGCCAAATCACGGTGCGGGAAGGCGAACCGGTCTATGAAATCGCCAATCCCCTTCCCTTCCGGGGGGCCACTTTTATCAGCCAATCCTGGGCCGAGGCCAGGGCGGCGCGGCCGGAGAGCATCCGCCTGCCGAAGCCGCCGGAGGTTTCTTGCCACCGGAGCCTGAATTTCAACCGCCTTCCCCAGCCCCTGTTGCTCAGTCTGGCGATCAGCTCCACCGATCCCGCCGACCTGATCCGGCTGGCGGAAATGAGTTGCGACTTCAGTTGCGACCAGCAGGGCCGAGTCACCGGCCTGCGCTACGAGGAGCACCAAGGCTCCCCCCGGCCGCTCCTTAAAAACCACGATCTTTTTGAATGCGTGGTCAACAATCCCCATCTGCCGGATGATTACAAACGGGTCATGGTGCTCAGGCCGGGGGTTCAGGGCAACAGCGAGATCGTCGGGGAATACGGCGGCCCCGGCCAGGCCACCCACGTCTTTGAATACCTCCGGCGCAACAGCTACATCCCCTGGGGCCACTACGCCGCCAACCTGGCCGACGATGCGGTGCGCTACGCCGTTGCCGACCTCACCCCGGCCGATATGACCGGCCTGCGCCACCTCTACTACCAACGCACCTACCTGCGCCTGGCCGAGATGCAGGGAATCGATCCCGGCCCCCAGCACAAATGCCTTGCGGCCGAGGAACTGGAAGAGTTGCGGCTGGCGATCCTGGCCCGGCTGGCCGACCGTCCTCCCGGCGATTTGCCCCTCAACGGCATCCTCTGGGGCTGGAATTTCGGCTTTGATTTTTCCGGCAGCGGCTACCGCCTCCACGCCTCCCATCAGCAGATTCACCAGCAATACGCCCTGCTGCCGCCCACGGTTTCCTCACCGACCGGTCCGGCCCTGCCATCCTTTGCCGGCGGCGACTTGGTGGCCCAGTGGGGGCGGGAGTTCCGCCAGGCAACCGGGCGCGGCTTTTTTGCCGCCTACCTGGAGGCGATCCGCCGCAATACCCGGCCGGACGGCCGCGCCGACCGGGAAGCAAGCCTGATCGTCCATGAAGACGAGCAGGTAATCATCTTCGTGCCCAAGGCCCAGGTCTCCCAGTGGGAGTTGCAGATCATCTGTAAGGGCGGGGTCGGCAACATCCTGGAGGCGGATCTTGCCTGCCGCCAAAGCCTGGATCAGGCCCTGCTCCTGGCCCAGCGGATTCTGGCCGGACTGGGGGCGAAAATGGTCACCAGCATCGAGTATTCAAAACGGATCGATAATCCCGACCGCGACCAGCGGCTGCTCTATGCCCTGCTCCCCAAACTGCCCTATTCCATGGGCGCTTTCAGCGAGGCGCAACTGCGCTGGGTCTGTAGCCACTTCCCGGAAGATTTCGCCATTGCCTGCCGGGCTCAGTTGCCGGGCAGTAAACGCCCCTGATTGCCGGCCGCTTCGCTCACCCCTTTGTGGAGATTAAGACGGCGGCCTTCCTGGGCACCGGCGGCATAGGAATCGCGGTAGAGACGGGGGCCGCTGCTGCTCACCGTCCGGAGGCGGGGATAACGGGCCCGGTAATAACGGATCAGGCCGGGATCGGCGGCGCAGATCAGAGTGCCGGCCTGATCCGCTGATCCGTTCTGCTCCGGCCCGGCGCCCTTCGCCGCCGCCTTCTCCTGCTCCGCCAGTTTGGCGCGAAACCCCGCCAGCACCCCCATCCGGAAGGAATTTTTCAGGCGGGCCGGGGCGCGATGCTGCTGCCGGTAATCCTGCCAGAGATATTCCAGGCGGGTCAGCAGAAAATGATAAACATGCTCGGCCACTGCCAGGTTTTCCCGCCGCCCGGTCAATTCGATCACCGGCCGTATTTCCCCGCTCGCCGCCTCGAACTGGCGGTTCAAAACCACCATTACGTAGAAAAAATCGCCCAAGATACCGGCAATCGCCTTGTAATGGGCGGCCAGCCGGAGGCCTACCGGCCGCAGCACCAGATAGTCGTAATCAACCGCTGCTGACGGCCCGGCCAGCCGTTCCAGGTTATATTTGCGGAGCAGGGCGTTGGCCTTTTGCATGGCCAGGGCGGCCTCATGCCGGTTGGCGCTGGCGGCCAAGGCAAAGAGTTTCTCCACCTTGCCCAGCATCCCGGCCGCCTCCGGCCCGGTCGGCCGCGCCTTGAGCAGGCGGGGGATCGTCCCTTGGGCCGAACGGAAGGCCGGATGCACCCCCAGCCGCTCGCAAGCCTCCCGGAAGGCCGGGCCGTGGGGCGGCTCATGCCCCCGCCCCAGCACCTGCCAGACATACTGGTGGCTCATCTCGTGCTTGAGCACCTCCACTACCACCTCCCAGGCATGCTCCTCGATCAGCCAGGAAGCGATCCCCAGGATGGCAAAATCAGGACTCCAATAGCCGGCCCGGCCCCGCTCCTCCCGGATTTCAAAAACCGGGGATTTGAGCGGCAGACGATAAAGGCGGCAAATCTCCTGATATTCCCGCGCCAACTGGACGGCCCAGAGACGACTGCTTATCCCCCGATCAGCCATTTCTAATCCCCCAACAATCTGGATTCCAGTCGGGCTGCCTGGTACCAGTAGAAAAACGCTTCCGGAGAGGTACTACGCAGGCGTTGCAGCCGGCCCCAAGGGCCTTCCATACTCAATCCGCCGATTTCCTGCATGTCCGGCAAGGTGCGCCAGTGACTCAGGGGATCACTCTCTCCTTCCACCAGGATCAGTCTGCTCAACAGAGCCGCCTTGGCTGCCGCAATTTTTGCAATGCCGAGATTGAAACGATGATTTACCAAGTGGGATGCCAGCTTTCGAACCCCTTCCGTTAAGCGCAATGCTTCCGGCGTACTGGGGACACCTTTCAGCTCGTGCATGGAAAGATGGAGGGCGGCATCAAGCGTATCATCCAGGGTTTGCGCAAATGTAAAATCCCCGCCGCGATAACTGTTTTCCAGATCAAAAACCTTTTGATACACCCGGCGGACAACGGCAATGTCTTCGGCAAGATCGAACAACTCTCCCACATCAAAGAGTTGTTTCATGATCTGCATCGTATCAGCTTCCCGTCCACTGGCCGGCTGCAACGGGACGCCGACGGTTTTCGGAGCAAAGGCAGTCAGCTTGTCGGCCAGCAGGCTCTCAATCGTGGGGACCGTAACAAGAATTTCCCGCTTGATTTCGAGGAGTTCCGGGGTAATTGGCTTTCTGATCACATCGTGCGGGGTCGCTTCCTCCACCACCACATCCAATATTACAAAGGGAGCGGGATTGCCTTCGAGAATCGGGGTGTAATAGAATTTGAAATGCCGCCGACGCGGTAAGCCACGAGCACCACGCTCATCCTCCTCAACCCGGCCGAAAGGCGATACGGTCGCCACCGCAGCCAGAACCTTCTCCAATTCGGTCGCCGGAGCCGCACAGAGAATATCGATGTCGATGGAAAGGCGGCGGATTACCGGCACATGCAGCAGCAGACTGGTGCCGCCTTTGAAGACGAAATCCAGGCCGCTCTCGGCCAAATGCCCCAAGAGGACGAAAGCGTGCAGCGCCCGTTCAAGCAAATACGGATCGGTTTTCAGGTGCCGTCTTTTTTGGTCCAGCCAGTCGGCGGTAAAACAAATTTTATCTATCATATTTTTAACCCATTAACTGCCCAAATTTTGAATATATGGGCAGTTAATGGGTGATTTCTCCGCTCACTATTTTTTCACATTTAACCTCGGCATACCTGAACAGAACGGGAAGTTGCAGCAATCCTGAGCCAAGAACATTGTCGAGAATGCGCTGAACTTCCGCCGCGTCCATGAGCTGGAGTTTCTCCGCCTCGATCTTGAGATCGACCAGAACCTTTTCGATGGTGGCAAGATGGCTTTGACTGGGAGGTTGCTTGACGATGGCGGGCCGCAGGATCACGGTTTTTTCGCCGGGCCGGACAAACCGGGCCGCCTCTTTCTTGCCGGGATTGACCCAGGCCTCCCAGCCGTTGCCACGCAGATGCGCGGCCACCGATTCCAGGGTATCGCTTTCGGCATAGAGAAAGATGCTCGGCTGGGCAATGAGATGCTGGGCAAATGGGTTCAGTTGGGTGGTGGCCCAGCAGCAGAAATCGAGCAGAGGAAAGGCCTTGGCCACAAACCGGATCAATTTGGCCAGGGGCTTGCCATAAAGGGTTACCGGCTTGAGATGGCGACTGTACCATCCCCGTCCGGCGTCGCCGACAATACCGGAAGACATGGCCTCGCTCATATATTTGCGCAGCGTGTCATCGGCAAGCTCAATGCCGGAAGAAGTCAGGGAGCGCTTGACTACTCCGAGGGGAAAATAGGCCGTTCGTTCTTTGAGTGCTGAAAGAACCGTGATATGAACTTTGGCCTTTTTTGATCGAGGAACATTTTTCATGACCCCCCCCAAGCGTCTTCTATTGACGAGTACGAATTTTTCAAAGCTAGCCAACCCACAAGGCCGGGTCAAGCAAAACATGGCAGATCGCTAAGCCTGTTACCCCTGATAACCTGGCCCGGTCGGCCACGCCTTGAGCAGGCGGGGAATCTCTCCTTGAGCGACGAGGACGGAGTACCCCCACGATCAGGAATGCATCGGTTGCGCCACCAATTTAACGCCAAGGGCCGCACACACGCGGTTGATGGTATCGAAGCGCGGTTGCGCATCAGGGCGCAACGCCTTATACAGCGCCTCGCGGGTGATGCCGGACGCCTTGGCCACCTCGCTCATGCCGCGAGCGCGGGCCACCACGCCCAGCGCGTGCGCCAGTTCGGACGGATTGTTTTCTTCGATGACAATGGTCAGATATTCGGCAATCGCTTGTTCATCGGGTAGATGTTCAGCCATGTCGAATTCGGGCAACTCTGAAATTCTAATTTTCTTGGTCATCGCTCAATCCTCCAAAATGGCGGCCAGTTTTATGGCCTTGGCAATATCGGCAGTCTGCGTCGATTTGTCGCCGCCGCCCAGCATCACGATCAAAACCGCGCCTCGCTGCACATAGTACATCCGCCAGCCCGATCCGAAATGCTCGCGCATCTCGAAAACTCCCTCGCCGACCGGCTTCACGTCGCCCAGATTACCGGTTTGCGCCCGTTCAAGCCGACGCGCCAACCGGCGGTGCGTCATGCCATCTTTCAGGCCAAACAGCCAAGTATTGAATTCGTCAGTATATTTAATCGTAAACATATGCAATATGTAATCGAACGACTACGCTTTGTCAAGTAAATAGCCAGGATCAGGCGGCAAGCCGGGTTGGCGGGCCGCCGCCACCGCCAGTTGATCGCAACGTTCGTTCAAGGGATTACCGGCATGGCCCCGAACCCAGATGAAGGTCACCTCCAATTCCTCGCTCAGCTTGAGCAGCCGTTGCCAGAGATCGGGGTTGAGGGCGGGCTGGCCGTCGGCCTTGCGCCATCCCCGCCGCCGCCAGCCCGCGGCCCAGCCCTTGCTGATCCCGTTGACCACGTAACTGGAGTCGGAATAAAGCGCCACCGGCTGCCCCTTTGCGCTGAGACTTTCCAGGGCCATGAGACAGGCGGTGAGTTCCATCCGATTGTTGGTGGTCAGGCAAAAGCCGCCGGATATTTCCCGACGCCGACCGTTTTCCAGCACCACCGCCCCATAGCCGCCAGGACCGGGATTGCCGATCGCCCCGCCGTCGGTATAGATGATGATCCGGCCGGCCACGGCCTTGGCATCGCCATCATCCGGACAGCCGTCGCCCTGTTGCCGCGGGTTTGCCCGCCGCCGGGCACATGGAGGTGCAGGAGGTGGCGGGCACCTCGGAGGCGGGCAGGATGCCCGCCGAGAATGAGCGGCAACAGGGGGGCGGCTGTCCGGATGATGGGCGGCCAGCCAATCCTCCGCTTCCCGCCGGCTGGCAAAGCCCTTGAACCTGGCTCCCGGAAAACCGCTGACCTGGGCTTGGGCCGTGGGCCAATGATCATAAATCCCCGGCACCCGGCCGACTGCCACCGCATAAAACTTCTTGCCCGCCATTTTGCTCCTTCCGTTCGCTTACATTTACAAACCCGGCCGCATACGGTAAATTGTTTCCTTCGCGAACACAAGCCCAAGGATCAAATATCCATGAATCAACAAAACGGTTACTACGGCAACTGGGGCGGGGCCTTTATCCCGGAAATTCTTCACGAAACCTTCCGGCAACTGCGGCAGGTATTTGCCGAGGCCAAGGCCGATCCCGCCTTCTGGCAGGAATACGTCGATCTGATGTCCTCCTACTCCTGCCGCCCCACCCCCCTGACCAAGGCGGAAAACCTGAGTTGCCACTTCGGGGGGGCGCAAATCTACATCAAACGGGAAGACCTCAACCACACCGGGGCGCACAAGGCCAACAACGTCATGGGCCAGGGGTTGCTGGTCAAACGGATGGGCAAGGGCCGGGTGATCGCCGAGACCGGGGCCGGCCAGCATGGAGTGGCCACCGCCACCATGGCCGCTAAATTCGGCTTTGAATGCACGATCTACATGGGCGAGGAGGATGTCCAGCGCCAGCGGCCCAATGTCTTCTGGATGGAAAAGCTGGGGGCCACGGTGGTGCCGGTGACCTCCGGTTCCAGTACCCTCAAGGACGCGATCAACGAGGCCTTCCGCGACTGGGTGGCCAACATGGACAACACCCATTACGTGATGGGTACGGTCTGCGGCCCCCACCCCTTCCCGGAAATGGTGGCCTGGTTCCAGCGGATCATCGGCCTGGAGGCGCGAGAGCAGATCATCGCCGCCCACGGCGGCCTGCCGGCCCGGGTCTATGCCTGCGTCGGCGGCGGCTCAAATGCCATGGGCATCTTCCAGGGCTTTCTCGATCAACCGGAAGTGGAACTGGTCGGGGTGGAGGCGGGTGGCGAGGGGCTGCAAAGCGGCCGCCATGCCGTACGCCTGGCCGGCAGCGACGCCTCGGCCGGAGTGGCCCAGGGCTACAAGACCATGTTTCTCCAGGACGACGACGGTCAGATGCGCGACACCCATTCGGTGGCGGCCGGCCTCGACTACATCGGGGTCTCCCCCATTCTCACCGATCTCTGGGAACAAGGCCGGGTGCGCTTCAGCGCCGCCACCGACCAGGAGGTGCTGGCCGCCCTCGATCTCACCATGCGCCGGGAAGGAATCATCCCGGCCCTGGAGTCGGCCCACGCCTTTGCCCAGGCCTTCAAGGAGGCCCCCCGCATGAAACCGGACGACATCATCATCGTCAACCAGTCGGGCCGCGGAGACAAAGATATCTTTACGATCGCCGATGCATTCGGCGATCCGAAATGGCAGGCATTTATCTGTGAGAAGGCGGAAGGATATAAAAACCCAAGTCTAACCTAACAAAGGACAGTGCGATGTTGGAAACATACATATGCAACAGGTTAAAAAAGAAGAAAATCCTGCTCATGACNNCTTTGTCCAGGCCTTCAAGGAGGCGGGCAGCCTGGACTGCGAGCAGGCGATCATCATCAACCAGTCGGGCCGGGGCGACAAGGACATCTTCACCATTGCCCACGCCTTTGACGATCCGTCCTGGAAAAAATTCATCCGGGCCAAGGGGGAAGAGTATGCAGCTTGAACCGCAAATCCGCATGGCCCTGACCCACCGGGGCGACATCCTGCTGATGAGCCATCTGGTCCTGGGCTATCCCTCCCTGGATGCCAACCGGGAGGTGATCGCGGCGATGGTGGCCAATGGAGTGGACCTGATCGAATTGCAGATCCCCTTTTCCGAGCCGGTGGCGGACGGGCCGGTGATTCTGCGGGCCAACCAGAGCGCCATCGAACAGGGGATCAAGGTCCGGCAGTGCCTGGAATTCGCGGCCGAGATGACCGCCACCCACCAAATCCCCTTTCTCTTCATGACCTACTACAATATTCTCTTCAAATACGGGGTGACGGAATTCATCGCCGAGGCGCGGAAAATCGGGATCAAGGGCTGCATCGTGCCAGACCTGCCGCCCGAGGAAGGCGAAGAATACCTGCAAGCCTTCCACCAGCACGGTCTGGCCCCGATCCAGATTTTCGCCCCCACCAGCAGCGACGAGCGGATGCGGTTGCTGGCCGGGCATTGCCGGGGATTTGTTTACTGCGTGGCCCGGCGGGGAGTAACCGGGGCCAAAACCAGCTTTGATGATGGTTTCCATCAATACCTGGCCCGCTGTCGGGCCGCCACCGACCTGCCCCTGGCGATCGGCTTCGGCATCGCTG
>DIKC01000168.1 GCA_002421565.1 Desulfobulbaceae bacterium UBA5628
GATCTCGGTCTCCCGCTCCAAGAGCAAGGCCAGCAAGGTCAAACTGTTGATATTGAGGGGCAGCCCCTGAGGGCCGGTGGCGGTGCCGATCAGCCGTTGCAAATGCTTGCCCAGGCAGGCGTTGAACATGTTGCGCACCACATGGGGCAGGGCCGCCTCGGCGGTCACCGGTTCCACCAGCCGCAAGGCATCCCCCAGCGCCTCCTTTTCCAGGGCCGGCAGCCGCAAACGATGGGCAGAACGGAGACCGCCGGTTTTAGCCGCCAGATACTGCTCGATCATCCAGGCCCAGTATTCGCCCCGCTGATCGCTGTCAAAGGCGAGGAACAGATCTTCGCCCCGGTTTTCGGCCAACTCGGCCAGCAAGGCGGCCTGGGACGGGAGGGGCAGAAATTTGAACTTGGGGGTTTCCTTGCGCATGGCGTCGGCCGGAGGTTGATAAATCGCCTGCAAGGGCGCCTCGCTCAAAGATAGCACCCGCACCTGATCCCCAAGCTGCGCCTCGATGGCGCGCGCTTTCTGCTCCGACTCAACCACCACCAGGGTCTTGCTCATGGTGCCTGCTCCTTATTTTTGCTCATGATTATTGCTCATGCGCTAATCGTTCGACTTTTTCCCGGCTTGCCAATATGATAACCGACAATATATCTTGCCGGAACACGATAACAACCTTTTTGAGGTAAATTAAATAATGGCGTCCCTGATTACCCTGCCAGGCATCGACCAGGCGACCACCGCTCTGGGTATAAAACCGGACACCCTCAAGGCCCGCCTCCTGGAAGCGATCCGGCGGCGGCTACCGGATGAGGAAAGTTTGGCCATGGTCACCGCCATTGAGCCCGAGGAACTGGTCCGCGAAATATATGAAGTAAGCGATCCGGCCGCGATCAAGGCCAAACGCAAAAACCTGAGCAGCCTCAAATCAGCCCTCAACAAAAGTCTGCGGGAGTTGAACGACGAACAAAACCCGGAAGCGATCATCATCGGCCGGGACAATGTTTTCATGGTTTCCGAGGAGCGCAAGGACGACCTGCTCCGCGAACTGGAAGTCGCCGGCGGCGCCTCGCCCGCCACCCTGCGGGAACTGTTCAACAACTTCAAACAACTTTTTTCCCGGGTGGTCAAAGAACAGGGGGTGGACGAAATCCGGGACATCATCCAGGAGCTTGACGCCAGCCTGCTGGCGGCCGGAATCTCCCGACCGGCCCCGGCCGCGGCAACAACCCCGTCGGAAACAACAACCGGAACCGGAACGTCGGATACGGCCGGAGGAGAGCAACCGGAAACCGCCACGGAGCCGGCAGCCCCGCCGCCGGAATCCGGCCCCGGAGAGGGGGGAGAGGAGGTTATCGAACTACCGGAAGGTGAAATTGAAATTCTCGCGGAAGAGGAGGATGAAAACGTCGAGATAATCGAAGAAATCGACGAAAGCGAGCTGATCGATCTGGAGGCTGGCCAGGCCCACCCGACCATTGGGCAGGAAGAAAACGCGGAAACCACGGAGCCGCCAGCAAGTACCGGTACCGAATCAGGCGACGAGAGCAAAGCAGGGGGGGGAGGAGAGCCGCCGGAAACGGCGGAAAGCATTGAATTGCCGGAAGGCGAACTTGAATTTGTCGAAGAAGAAGCTGACGCAGAAGAAACTGAAGAATTAATCGAAGAAGTGGATGAGGCGGACCTGCTCGAAACAGCCATCGAGGGGGAAGAGGGGGGGAAAGAGGAAGGCGCGGGAGAACAACCGGAAACAACGGAAAGCATCGAGTTGCCGGAGGGGGAGCTTGAGTTTATCAAAGAAGATGAGGTTGGCGAGAAGGAACTTCCGGGGGTAACGGAAGGCGATACTGAAGAAGTTGAGGCGGTTGAAGCGATCGAGGAGGTCGAAGAAGTTGAAGAAGTCGAGGAGGTTGAAGAGGTTGAGGAGGTAGAGAAGGTAGAGGAGGCTGAAGAGATAACGGCGGCGGAAGGAGCGGCAGGCGGCGATGGCCCGGCCGCCGCCCCTCTGGAAATCCTCTCCCGCTATCTGGAAGCAGATGAGGCCTTGGCCGACCGCCGTGACTACCTGAAGGAAACCGACGAGGAATACGCCTCCCACATCCTGGATCGCTTCATGCCCCGTTTCGTCCGGATTCCCGGCGGCGATTACCAGGTGGGCAGCACCCACCCCAAGGGCCCGGAACTGCCGCGCCGAACCGTTACCCTGCCCCCCTTCTACCTGGGACAATTCCCGGTCACCAACGACATCTTCGATCTCTTTGTCCGGGAAACCGGTTACCAGACCGAAGCGGAACTGGCTGGTTACGGGGTGGTTTTTGAAGGGCGCTGCACCAGTGAAGTGGACCCGGCCACCGGCCGAACCATGGTCACCATGACCGCCGGCACCACCTCCCGGCAGGTGACCGGCGCCTGCTGGCGGCATCCGCGCGGCCCGGCCAGCTCCCTGGAAGGCAAATACCACCACCCGGTGGTGCAGATCAGTTGCAACGATGCGATGGCCTTTGCCGCCTGGGCCGGGAAACGGTTACCCAGCGAGGAGGAATGGGAGGCCGCCGCCAGGGGGACCAACGGCCGCCTCTTTCCCTGGGGTGATACCTGGTTACAAGAACGAGGAAATTTCGAAGCCTCCCTGCGGGGTGACACCGCCCCGGTCGAACAACATGGACGGGCAGAGGCCAGCCCCTTAGGCATCCACGACCTGCTTGGCAATGTCTATGAATGGACCGCCACCCTCCATCAACCGGCAGGGCAGGCCAACACCAAGGCCGTTTCCCCGGTCGGCCGTCGCAATGCCATCCACATCCTGAAAGGGGGATGCTGGACCTCGCGGGGGGTAATCACCATCAGCCACCGGATTTTTGAACGGGCCAACACCTGGAACAACATCATCGGCTTCCGTTGCGCGGTTTAGCCGTTGCGGCTTTCAGGCCAAGGCCTGATCAATCTGTTCCTCGCTCACCTCATCGGTGATGATCACCTTGCCGATGGCCACCGGCAGGACGAAAAACGGCCGCCCGGCCACCGCCTTCTTGTCGCTCTTGAGATAACCTTTGATCAACTTCCGATCCATTCCCGCCGGCACCGCCAAGGGCAGACCGTAGGCCGCGATCAGACTCCGCATGGCCTCCTCGTCCGCCGCCGGCCACAAACCTTTGGCGGTGGCAATCCGCCCCACCGCCGCCATCCCGATCCCCACCGCCATCCCGTGGGCCAGGGTATAACCGGAGGCCGCCTCCACCGCATGACCGAGGGTGTGGCCAAAATTGAGAATCCGGCGCAGATCGGCCTCCCGTTCATCGGCCGCCACCACCGCCGCCTTGATCGCGCAGCAGCGTTCAATCACCGTTGCCAGCACCGCCTGCTCCCGGGCCATGATCCGTTCCCGTTCCGCCACCAAGGCCTGGAAAAATTCGCCATCATAGATCACCCCGTACTTGATCACCTCGGCTAGGCCGTTGCGCAGTTCCGCCTCGGGCAAATCCCGCAACACCGCGGTATCGATATAAACCCGGCGGGGTTGATAAAAGGTGCCGAGGAGATTTTTGCCCTCCGCAATATCGACCCCGGTCTTGCCCCCCACCGAGCTGTCCACCTGGGCCAGAAGGGTGGTGGGGACCTGAACGAAAGGGATGCCGCGCATATAAATGGAAGCGAGAAAGCCGGTGATGTCGCCGGTGACCCCGCCGCCCAAGGCGATCAGCCCGTCGCCCCGATCCCAGCCCAGGCGGGCCAGACCGGCGGCCAGTTCGGCGATGGTGGTCAGATTTTTGCTGGCCTCGCCGTGGGCAAATGTGAGCAACTCGGCCGTAATTCCGTCTCCGGCCAGGGAGGCGAGCAATTGTCGCCCGTAAAGTTCCGCCACCCGATCATCGGCCACCACCGCATAACGCCGGGCCAAACCCCGGCCCGCCAAATCCGGCCCGATGCCGGCCAGCAATCCTTCCTCAATGATAATTTCATAGGCCCGTTCCTTGAGCCCCACCAGCAGTTTATTCACCGTACCCCGCTCCTTTGGTCGTCGTGCCAGGCACAAACAAAAAAGCGGGGAGGCACCCAAAGGGCCTCCCCGCTTTCAGAAACAACTTATCTTGCCGACGGCAACTTAATTACATCTTTTCGCCGGAAGCGGCGCCCTGCATCTTGACCTCAACCTTTTCGGTCAGGCCGGCATAGTATTCACGCAGGATAACCAGAACTTCTTCCCGGCCGAAGTGATCGACAACTTCCTTGCCTTCGGAAAGGGCCTTGCGGAGCTTGGTACCGGAAAGGATAACCCGGTCTTCCTTGGTATGGGGGCAGGTCCGCAGGGAAGCCATGCCGTCGCACTTGTGGCAGTAGAAGGTCCAGTCGATCTTGAGCGGCTGGCACTGCAGGGCCTTGCCCGGATCGGCCGGATGCGGAATCCGGTCAAAGATTTCCTGGGCCTCGAACAGGGTGTAGAAATCTCCAACCCCGGCATGGTCGCGGCCGATGATCATCTTGGTGATCCCGTAGTTCTGACGGAAGGTGGCGTGGAGCAGGGCCTCGCGGGGACCGGCGTAACGCATGTCCAGCGGGTAGCCGGCCTGGATGACGTTGTCCTTGACAAAGTAATGTTCAACCAAGGTGTCGATGGCCTTGACCCGAACTTCGGCCGGAATATCGCCGGCCTTGAGGTTGCCGATCAGGGAGTGAATGAGAACCCCGTCACAAACCTCGATCGCGATCTTGGCCAGGAACTCATGGGAACGGTGCATGGGGTTACGGAGCTGGAGGGCAGCCACATCTTTCCAGCCGCGTTCTTCGAACATGGCGCGGGTCTCGGCCGGGGTCAGATAGACTCCCTTGTACTTGTCCGGGTATTCGCCTTCGGAAAGAACCTTGACCGGGCCGGCCAGGTTGACTTCCTTCTGCTTCATAACCATCTGAACGCCGGGATGATCCTTGAGAGCGATTTCCCAGAACTTGTCGTCGGCCGACTCATCGCCGTTGCCCTTGAAAACTTTCTCGCATTCCCAC
Organism: Desulfobulbaceae bacterium UBA5628; assembly: GCA_002421565.1. Classification (GTDB taxonomy): domain Bacteria; phylum Desulfobacterota; class Desulfobulbia; order Desulfobulbales; family Desulfurivibrionaceae; genus UBA5628. The sequence goes on from DIKC01000168.1 coordinate 4,993, forward strand.
TTCTTGTCGGAATCGCTCATTTCAAACTTTTCGCTGACCTTCATGGTGGCGTAAACAACGCCATCATTTTCCAGGGCGATCTCGTCACCGACCTTGATCGCGTCGGCATCGGCCTTGGAAACGTCAAGGGTGATCGGCAGCGGCCAGAAGGTGCCGTTGGCCAAGGTGAAATTTTCACATACTCCCTTCCAGTCGGCCTTGGTCATGAAGCCGTCCAAGGGGCTGAAGCCGCCGATGCCCATCATGATCAGGTCGCCCTTGGCGCGGGCGCTGATTTTAATTTTCTTCAGGCCCTTGGCCTTTTCCTGCTCCGCAACCAACTCGCTGCCGTGCAGCTTGCAGCAAACCAAACCTTTTCCACCGTGGGGGGCTACCAATTTGGACATACCATTCTCCTTTCTCGATTTGTGGTTGAACAACGATAAGGTTATACAAGGAAGGTCGAACAGGCGCAAATGAACACCCATTCATTTTCTACCAGGGAACGCCTACGTATACGAAAGGAGCACCGACTTGTCAAGGGGAAAAATATGGCCGCCCGCCACACGGTGGACGCAGGTCAGCCCCGACCTGATCGCGGCTGCCGCGACCGGCCCGGGGCAAAATCAACCCGAAAAAACCAGTTTAGAAAAACTGGCTACGCCTTTTCGTCAAAAAGCAGGCCGACCAGTTCTTCCAGCTTCTGGCGCAAAACCAGAGAGGCCTCGGCCGGAAACTGGCGAATCACCTCGCCGCTTTTCCGATCACTGATCTGGACCACCACCGTTTCCGGTTCTTTGTGCAGAGAAAACTGGAGCCGGGTGTTGCCGATGGAATCCAGCCGTTGCTGCATCTCCTTCACCAACTCGGCCGTCTCTTCGGCGCTCATCGCCTTACTCGGCTTTTTCTCATGACCACGCCGGGCCTGATCATCCAGCTTGGCCTTACCCGATTCCGCGCCATTGGCCACCGGAGAGACCGGCGGACGATTGCGATCTTCCCGGACAATGGCCGGGGAGACCGGCAGCCCGAACCCCTTTACTTCCGCATTCAGATTGACATCCATGACCTTACCTCCAACCACCTGGTTTCAGTAATACTTCTCCGGCTTCCTTGCCGGATGCGGATTTTTTGGGCAGCCCCTCTCAAAACCGCCCTTTACCACAAACTACCTGCCGGGCAAAACCGGCAATATCAAACTCACACCTCTCCCCGCAAAAAACGGGGTGCCACCCCTTGCTCGGGATGAGTACTGAGGTTACGGATCGCTTTCCTGCCCTTGCGAATCGCCGCCTGTTGCGCCAGGATCCGCTCCTGGGCCGCATGCACCGCCTCGGCCAGTCGGCTTTCCTCCTCCAGGGCTTCGGCCAGCCGCCCTGCCAACTCTTCGCCGAAACGGCTATCGCCCGCCGCCGCCAGATCACCGAAACCTTGCAGGCAACGCTGAAGCTCCCGCAAAGCGGCTTCCCGTTCGGCCCGCCAACTCATGGTTTCCGGAAGACGATCAGCAAGCAGGGCCTGACGATGCTCTTGCTGTACCTTGCCGAACCGCTCCAGGGCTGCGCGCAAATCATCCTCTTTCACGATCATCTCCCGAGTCGCTCTTTTTTCCGGCTCAAATCGAAACGGAAAGCGGGGCCATTGCCTCCCGTGCCTCCGGCGAGGGCTGCATCCGCCGTTCGGCCCGGGTGGGAGAAGGCTCCAAACCCTGCTCCCGCATAGCGGTCTCTTCCCAGATTTTCTTCAATTCGCCGATATAACGCGCCGCCTGCCGCAAAATCGAGGTGTCGCCGCTGGTGGAAACCTTGGGCAATTCCATCAGAATGGAGTTGTAAAGCCCGCGCAGAAAAACCGCTGCCTCGGATTTATCTTCCGGGCTGACCGCGGCGCTCAACTCGGTGATCAGGGCGATGGCCTTGCCCAAGTTTTCCCCGCGCTTGCGCGGATTGTTTTCCGTAACCCCTTCCTCGGCATAGGTCAGATGGAGCAGCACCCGCTCATACATCATATGGATCAACTTGACCGGCCGTATACCTCCGCCCGCCTCGGTCCGCCGATACGCGCTCCGTGCCTTGTCCGCCAACATAAGCAACTCCTCCTGTAGTTCAGACTTACAAACCTTATTTACTATTATTCCCCCAGCCCTTGGAAAGGCTGTCGAACTGACCAGACAGAAAATCAGACGTGGAGGTCATCTGTTTCATATATCGGTCAAGCTCGATGAATTGTTTAGTCAAAGTTGCATAACGCCGCTCAAGACGTTCGCTTGACAATTCAATCTTTAATTCAATATCCTTGATTCGCTCCTTGGCCGTCCCCTTTTCCGCCTCGATCAGACCGATCCCGCTGGTCAGGGAACGCAAACGCTCGTTGATTTTATCGGCAAATCCTTCGATCTCAAGTTCCGAGTCGCCAAGGAAAAAATACTTAACTTCATCCCCATGTTCGGACAACATGGAATCAAGCTTGGCGCTGTCCAGAGAAATCGTGCCGTCCCGCTCAAAAGCCATGCCTAAATCAAAGAGAGTGGTCACGGCGCCGGAGCTGTCGGCATTAATCACCGAGGTCATCAAGCTTTGCATCTCAAAACGCAAATCCCCGACCGAGGTTCCCCGCAAGGGGCCGAAACTCTTGCTGTCCTCGTTATAGGCCGTCTTGGAGCGTAAATCCTGCACCAACTCATTATAGGTGCTGACCATATTGGTGATCAGTTCCTTAACCGAATCAGTATTGCTGCTGACGTTAACGGTAGCGGTGCCGGTCTTGTATAAATTCATGGTAACGCCGGGCAACACGTCGTCGAATTTGTTACCCTGCCGCAAATAGCTGACCCCATCCACCACCACCTTGGCATTCAACACCGAGGAATCGTCTCCTTCCTGACGGGTCATGTTAAGGCCGCTGTCGGACGGCAATGCTTCCAGAACTATAAAATTGTCGCTGCCGGTCTCCTTGGCCTGCAACATCAACTGATAGCGCTCGTCACCACTCCCACCATTATCAACGATCCGGGCGGTCACCCCGGTATTGTTGGGGTCATCGTTGATCAAGTCGGCCAAACCTGCCAAGGTGGTGCCAGGTGGAACCTCAACCGCAACCGAAGTGCCGGCGGCACCGACCTTATAGGTAAAAGTGGTGTCTTCTTCCAGAGGATTGATGACCGTATCCCGAGACTCCATGCCCGTGGCAATCCAGGTACTTTTCGAGGCCAGCCGCTCAACCTCCACCGAAGCGGACTGGGCGGCGGAACCATCCAGCACCGAAGCGCTCAACACGGTCTCATCCGAGCTGGAAACACTGCTGCCCATAAAAGTAGACGCCAGCGACAACGACAGAACATGACTCCGCATATCCAGGAGTTTGTTCTTGACCAGGGTGAATTCCTCCACCTGGGTCTCAATGGTGGTGACCTTTGACTTCAGGGGATTGATAAGCTGTTGCTCATCCACGTCGCGAAGCTGGTCAAGAATGCTCTGCAACTCCAGCCCGGAACCGACCCCCAAGGTGGATATGCTGCCGCTGGCCATGACTTGATTCTCCTTAGTGTTAACGTGGCGAAGTCGCCCGGATTCACGCTTTTTGCAATCCAGCCTACTCTCTTTATCGGTCGTTTTGGATGAGGCTTGAAGATTTTTTTACGAATCCCAAAAATCAAGGAGTTGCCGGTACACCTGGGAACGGGAAAGCCCCAGATCGTCGGCAATCCGGCGGGCCGTATCCTTGAGGGACAGGCCCTGCTCCCGGTGCCAGGCCGCCAACTCCCGCAAGTTGTCCGCTTCCGGCCGCTCGCCCGGCTCCCGCCGTCCCTCCACCAGGACCACGAATTCCCCCTTGACCGCTCCCTTGGCGCTGAAGATCTCCCGCAGGGCGCTCAAGGCATCGGCTCTGACCTCCTCATGGAGTTTGCTCAGCTCCCGACCCACCGCCGCCGGCCGGTCACCGAACACCGCCAGGCAGTCGGCAAGCGTGGCCAGCAGCCGATGAGGCGCCTCGTAAAAGATCAGGGGCCGGGGTTCGGCGATCAGGGTTTGCAGGAATTTACGGCGTTCATTAGCTCTGGCCGGCAAAAAACCGAGAAAAAGATGACCCGCCTCCACTTGTCCAACCGCGCTAAGCAGGGCGATAAGGGCCGAGGCCCCAGGCACCGGCACCACCGGGAAGCCGGCCGCCCTCGCCTTGTTGACCAATACCGCCCCCGGATCGGCGATACCGGGGGTGCCGGCATCGGAGACCAGGGCCACATTCTCCCCGGCCGCCAGCCGGGCCACGATCCCGTCGGCCCGTTGCGCCTCCTTTTCCCGGTAGTAGCTGAGCAAAGGGGTGTTTATTTCATAATGATTGAGCAATTTCCGGGTGTGGCGGGTGTCCTCGGCCGCGATCAAATCCACCTCCCGTAGCAGGCGCAGGGCGCGGAGGGTAATATCCTCCAGGTTGCCGATGGGGGTAGCGACCACATACAAGACCCCCTGCTTGCCGCCTGCTTCATCCTCGGCCTCCCCGGCCGTTCCTGCTCTTTTTTTATGCCGCGCCACCATCATCCTCCTGTCATACACTTTGCCTGATCATACCAGATTCCGGTCGGCCGACCAAGAGGCCGGCGCTTTTCCCTTGCCACCGCTGCCGGCAGCAGCTATCTTGCAGCGCCATGCAAACTATCACAGAAACACCAACCAATACCGGCCTTGAGGGCCGTTGCCAACCTTAATTCATGCCTGCCGCCGACCTCTCTTCCTCTGCCGCCCAGCACGCCTACCCTCCGGACGTACAGGTTATCAAACTGGGCGATCGCACCCTCTTCCTGGTGGGCACCGCCCATATCTCCCGGGAATCGGCCGACTTGGTTCGGCAGGTAATCAACGACCAGCAGCCCGACTGCGTCTGCATCGAACTGGACCAGAAACGCTACGACGCCTTGAGCAACCGCCGCCGCTGGGAATTGCTCGACCTTAAGGAAATCCTCCGCCGCCGCCAACTCGCCACCCTTCTAATAAATTTGTTGCTCGCCTCCTACCAGAAAAAAATGGGCGACCAGCTCGGAGTGCCGCCCGGCAGCGAACTGCTGGAAGCGGCCAAAGTAGCGGAAGCATCCGGAATTCCGGTGGCCCTCTGCGACCGGGAAGTACGAATCACCATGCGCCGGGCCTGGAGCGCCACCCCCTGGTGGCGGAAAAGCATGCTCCTGGCCGCGCTCCTCACCGGCATTTTCGACCGCAGCGAAATCAGCGAAGCACAACTGCGGGAACTGCGCCAGACCGACCTGCTCTCCGAACTGCTGGCCGAACTGGGCCGGGAGTTGCCGGAACTGAAAGAGGTGCTGATCGACGAACGGGACATCTTTCTCGCCGAGAAAATCAAGGCCGCGGCAGGCGACAAGCTGGTGGCGGTGGTCGGAGCCGGTCATCTGGCCGGGATCAAGGCGGCTTTGGCCGAGGATCGCCGGGAGCGGCTGGCCGAGCTTGAAACCATCCCGCCCCCCTCGCCGCTCTGGAAAATCCTCGGCTGGGCCATTCCCATCATAATTATCGGCTCCCTGGCGATGATCGCCGTTAAACAAGGATTGCCGGCGGCCGGCGACAACCTCCTTTTCTGGGTTCTGGCCAACGGCATTCCGGCCGCCGTCGGAGCGGCGCTGGCCCTGGCCCACCCCATCACCATCCTGGGGGCCTTTGTCGCCGCCCCGATCACCAGCCTGACCCCGGTAATCGGGGCCGGTTATGTCACCGCCTTTCTCCAACTGGTTTACCGCCCCCCTCTGGTCATGGAATTCGACCGGGTGCTCAGCGACATGGCCAGCTTCAGCGGCTGGTGGAAAAATCGCTTGCTGCGGGTCCTGCTCGCGTTTATTCTACCGGCCTTCGGCAGCATGATCGGCACCTGGGTCGGCGGCTACGCCATTATCAACAACCTCTTCTGAGCCTGATCCCATGCCTCCCAAAAATCTCTATCTGACCGGCAAAGCGGCCCGCTATCTGCGCGGCCTCGGCCACCATCTTGCTCCCAAGGCCATGCTCGGCCGGGAAGGAATCACCCCCACCCTCCGGGAATCGGTGCTGGCGATCCTGACCGCCGACGAACTGATCAAGGTGAAAATCCAGGAGGGCTGCCCCCTGGGCAAAACCGAGGCCGCCGAAGGGCTGGCCGCCGCCACCCACAGCCGGATCGCCCAGATCATCGGCCGCACCTTTCTCCTCTTCCGCCCCAACCCGGAACGCAAGCCGGACCAGAAAATCATCCTCCCCAAATAAGCCGTGAGCACCGACAAGCTTTTCCAAGAAGGGGAAATCAGGAGCGATTTCCAGTTCAACGAACGGGTGGCCGAGGTCTTTGACGACATGCTGGCCCGTAGCGTTCCCAACTACGAGCAGGTGATCGAGATGACCGCCCTGCTCCTGGAACGCTTCCTGCACCCCGGCGACCGGATTTACGACCTGGGCTGCTCCACCGGCAACACCCTCCTCCACCTGGCCCGCCGCCTGAACATCCCGGAACTGCGCTTCACCGGAGTGGACAACTCGCAGGCCATGATCAGCAAGGCCCGGCTCAAGGCGGAAATGTACTCCCGCCAAGGGCAGCTTGATTTTGCGGAAGGGGATATCACCGACTTTGCCGACTCCGACAGCGGAGCAATACTGCTCAACTACACCCTCCAGTTCATCCGGCCGCCGCTCCGGCCGGAGCTGCTCACCCGCCTCCATGCCGCCCTCCGGCCCGGCGGGGTGCTGATCCTGAGCGAAAAAGTAATCTCCCACGACCCCCTCTTAAATCGCACCTTCCTTGAACTCTACTTTGCCTTCAAACGGAGCAAGGGCTACTCGGAAATGGAAATCGCCAAGAAACGGGAGGCCTTGGAAAATGTCCTGATCCCCTTCTCGATCCGGGAAAACCTGGAGCTTCTGACCCAGGCCGGCTTCCAGCGGGCGGAAACCTTCTGCCAGTGGTTCAACTTCGTCTCGCTGGTGGCGGTCAAGGGGGAGTAATGGAGGATTATCTAACCCGGCTGCCCGCCGCCCGGCAACAAGAGATCAGGGACTTGCGGGCCGCCGTCGCGGCGAGGCTGCAGCAGCCGAAAAAGGGCTTCCAACGCTTTCGTGACCCCCTGGCCGCAGTCCGCACCCTGCCGCCGGCCCGCTTCACCGATTTCAGCGGCGATAAAATCGTGATCGGCCGGGCGGAAGAAATCTCCGCCCCCCAGCGCCAACTGCTCGCTGACGCCCTGCGCGCCTTCATGCCGTGGCGCAAGGGGCCGTTTTCCCTCTTCGGGATCGAAATCGACGCCGAGTGGCAAAGTTTCATGAAATGGAACCGGCTGCTCCCGTCCCTGCCCGATCTGGCCGGCAAGGTGGTGGCGGATATCGGCTGCAACAACGGCTATTACATGTTCCGGATGCTGCCGCACCAGCCCCGGCAGGTGGTGGGCTTTGACCCGGTGCTCCAGCATTACCACTGTTTCCAGGCCCTCAACCACCTGGCCGGACGACCGGAACCGGCGATCGAACCCCTGGGGGTGGAGCATCTCCCCCTTTATCCCGGCTGCTTCGAGGTGGTTTTCCTGATGGGGGTGATCTATCACCGGCCCTCGCCGATCACCATGCTCCGGGAGGTGCGGCAGGCCATGCAACCGGGCGGGGTGCTGATCCTGGAGTCCCAGATCATCCCCGGCGATGAGCCGGTGGCCCTCTTTCCAGCCGAACGCTACGCCAAGGCGCCGGGGGTCTACTTCGTCCCCACCCTCCCTTGTCTGATCAACTGGCTTACCCGCACCGGCTTCAGTCGAATCGAGGTGGCGGCCCAGAGCCCCACCACCAGCGAGGAGCAGCGCCGCACCGCCTGGATGACCTTTGAATCCTACGCCGATTTCATCGATCCGGCCCGGCCCGAGCGCACCGTGGAAGGCTACCCCGCCCCCTGGCGGGCAATTGTAAAGGCTGAAAATCCCGTTTGATTTTCCCCTTGACTTACCCCGCCTGCCGTCCTTAATATATATTTATTCCCGCAGTCATTCAGCCACAGGAGGAAATCATGGCCCTTTCCATCAATACCGACATCAACAGCATGTTCACCTTGGGAAGTATGCGGAAATCCGGCCAGAATCTGGCGGCGGTGCTGGAAAAACTCAGTTCCGGCCAGAGGATCAACAAGGCGGCCGACGACAGCGCCGGAATGCAGCTTGCCAACGCCTTGGAAAGCCAGGCCCGGGGCATGGGGCAAGCGATCCGCAACGCCAGCGACGCGGTAGCCGTCACCCAGATCGCCGATTCCGCCCTCCAGCAGGTGGGCGATATCATGAGTACCGTTCGGGAAAAGGCGCTCCAGGCCGCCAATGCCAGCCAGTCCGTGGAATCACGGCAGGCGATTCAGTCGGATGTCGATCGTTTGCTGGCCAGCGCCGACCAGATCATCAACAACACCAGCTACAACGGCCAGAAGCTGCTCTCCGGCGGTTTCACCAACAAGGCCATCCAGACCGGGGCCGAAGCCGGCCAGACCATTACCCTGAACATTCCCGGCCTGACTCTGCCGAGCCAAAACGCCACTGCCGCCAGCAACCAGGAACCGGCAGACGAGGCCCAGGCCCAGGACAACCGGATCGACCTCACCACCCAGGAAGGAGCGGAAGCGGCCCTCGGCGCCATCGACGCGGTGATGACCCGGATCAACAGCCAGCGCAGCGAACTGGGCTCGGCCAGAAACCAGTTAATCTCAAGCATTGCCAATCTTTCCACCAGCGAGATCAACACCCGGGCCGCCCAGTCCACCATCAGCGACGCCGATCTGGCGGAAGAGGCGATGTTCCTGGCCCAGAGCAAGATGCTCCGCCAGGCCCAGCTCTTTGCCCTGACCCAGACCAAAAATCTCAACAAGGAAAACGCCCTCAACCTGCTCCAGGGTTGAGGGCGTTATACCTCGGGAAAGGGGAAGTCCGGCTCGTCGATCAGCTTGGCCAACCGCTGCTTTTTTTCGGTTTTGCGATCATGGTATGCAAAGATGGTTTCCACGGTGCGCAAAACCGTTTCCACATCGGCATTGCGCACGATCCGGCGGCCCACTTTGGGCGAAAAGCCGCCCTTGCCGCCCACGTAAATATCAAAGCCGTTTTTGGTGCCCATCAGACCGATATCAGTGGTCTTGACCCCGGAACAGCACAAGGGACAGCCGGAAATGGCGATCTTGACCTTGGGCTTGAACGGCCCCCGCCCCTGGAAATGGGCGAGCAGCCGGGCGGAAAGCTCCGCCGGATCCTGAATGCCGGTGGTGCAATCCCGCTTGCCGATGCAGACCCTGGGGATGGGGAATTTGCCCGGCCCCTTGAATTCCACCCCAAGGGCGGCCAGTTCCTCCCTGGCGGCGACCAGCGCCTCCGGCTCAAAGCCCATCAACCGCAGATTCTGGGCGGTGCTCACATAAACTTCCAAACCGTGGCGTTTAGCCAGTTCCAAGGATTTCTCCATCACCGGCAATGGCAGACGGCCGGCCGGCAAGAGGATGGTCAATCGGGTGGGTGGTGATGGCGCCGTACTCATTTGCTTGCTCCCTTCGTTTTTTTAGTTGTTTTCACTTCCGCTTTCCGCTTTTTTCCTGTATTTATAGGCAACATTAATTTATTTTAAAAAATCAAGCCAATTCGCGCCAAGTTACGCGACCAAAGAGAGGATCAGATCATGGGGAGCCAGACCCGGCCATACAACGACAAAAACGTCAATGCCATCGACCGCAAGCGGGAGCGGGAGCGTTACAACATGCTCAAAACCCTGGAGAAAAACGCCCCGGAACTGGCCACCAAACTGGTCCAGCGCCTGCTGGACAAACACATCATCGAAACCACCTCCGTCGAGGCGATCCGCGAGGTCTTCACCAATCTCTTCCAAAAGCTGCCGGAGATGGAGGAATTCGACGTCCAGTACAAGACCGCGCCCCTGCGGGGCCTGGTCGCCGACCCCAACTTCATCAGCCTCTACCTCACCCAGTACATTGCCGAAGACCTGCTCAATCACGACAAAATCCAGGATGTCTTCGGCGATGACCTGGAAATCTACCAGGCCGTGGATTCGGTCATGGGCGCCCTCCGCCCGCCCCAGTGATCCCCCGGCCCGTATCTCGCCGGGCCGGTTCCCCCCAAACCTGATTACAAATCGAGATAGGTATAGCCCTTGAGGCCGCGGGTGTATTCATTCAGCATCCGCATCGCCTCGTTGGGACGCAGGCGGTCTTCCTTGATCGCCCGGTCGAACTGCCGCTTCATCTTGCGGGCCAAGTCGTTCTCGCTGTACTGGACCAGGGCCAGCACCTTTTCCATGGTGGTTCCCTCGATGGTCTCCTCGATATAATAGCCCGCCTCCTCGTCCTCGTCCAAAAAGACGTGGGCCTCGTTGACCCGGCCGAAAAGGTTATGAAGGTCGCCCATGATGTCCTGGTAGGCGCCGGTCATGAAAACGCCCAAGTAATAGGGTTGGCCGTTGAGCTCGTGAAGCGGCAGGGTGTCCACCCCTTCCTCGTACAGGTTGATGAACTTGGAGACCACCCCGTCCGAATCGCAGGTGATGTCGGCCAGGGTGCCGCGCCGGCGCGGCTCCTCGTCCAGCCGGTGGAGGGGCATGATCGGAAAAAGCTGGCCAAACCCCCAGTGATCGAGCAATGACTGGAACACACTGAAATTGCAGAGATACTGATCACTGTATTTGTTCTGCAACTCGACGATTTCGTCTGGCACGTATTCGGCGCCCCGGAAGCACTCCAGCACCTTGCGGCCCACCAGCCAGAAAATCCGCTCCACCTCGGCCTTGACCTCAAGACCGATCAATCCCAACTCGAAGTGGGTCTGGACATCGCTCTTGCACAACTGGGCGTCGTGGTACGCCTCCAAGGGGTTACTCTCGTTGATGTGGGTGTAGGAATACCAGGCATCGTCCACCAACTTATGCTTGAGGCTCGGTTTTTTGGGCTTGTCCTCGATCTGGGCCCGCTTGATGTTGCCGAAGGTTTCCACCACCAGCACCGAATGGTGGGCGACCAGGGCCCGGCCCGACTCGGTGACCACCACCGGATGGGCCACCCCTTCGGCGTCACAGATATCCATGATGTTGTAGATCACGTCCCGGGCATATTCGTTAAGGGAGTAGTTGATCGAGGAATGAAAGGTGGTGCGGCTGCCGTCGTAATCCACCCCCAGGCCGCCGCCCACGTCGAGATATTCCAGCTTGTGGCCGAGCTTGGTCAGCTTGGCGTAGAACATCGCCCCTTCCCGCACCGCCTTCTTGATCGTGAGAATATCGGGAATCTGCGATCCGACATGGAAATGGACCAGCTTGAGACAATGGGCCAGACCGGCCTCCCGCAAAGTCCGGGAGGCCTCCAAAATATCCAGGGTGGAAAGGCCGAACTTGGCATCCTCGCCGCCGCTTTTCTCCCACTTGCCCTGGCCGCCGCTCATCAAACGCACCCGGAGGCCGACCAGGGGCTCCACCTTCATCTTGCGGGCCGCCGCGATTATATCCCGCAGTTCCTCGACCTTTTCCACCACCAGGATGATCTTCTTACCCAGCTTGCGGCCGAGCAAGGCGGTTTTAATGAAATGATGATCTTTATAGCCGTTGCAGATAATCAGACTTTCCGGGTCTTCGTGAAAGGCCAAGGCGGCGTGCAGTTCCGGTTTGGAGCCGACCTCCAGGCCGAGATGAAAGGGTTGACCGGCATCGAGTATCTCCTCCACTACCTCCCGCAGTTGGTTGACCTTGATCGGGTAAACCCCGCGATAGCAATTGCCGTACTTGGCCTCGGCCAGCGCCTCGGCAAAGGCCTGATTGATCCGCTCCACCCGGTTGCGGAGCAAATCCTGGAAACGGATCAGCATCGGAAAATGCAGCCCCTGATCCAGGGCCTCCTTGACCACATCGACGATGGCAATCCCCGCTCCCTGTTCCTTGAGGGGCGCCACCGTCACTTTCCCGGTCTGGTTGATATCGAAATAGCGCAGACCCCAACGGTGAATGCCGTACAATTCCCGGGCCTGGTCGATACTCCAGGTATTTTTGCGGCTCTTGTCCATCTCCAAACCTCCCGACCCCGACTAAAAAGGAAACCGGCAAAATACAAAATTCCCCCAGGAATTCAATCCTTCTTTTTTCCGTGCAAATCGGCTAAGGTGGGGGGCTTAAAAAATCATCCACCCGTACAGGACAAAGGAGAAAACTTGCTTCAGCGATTGATCAACAAAATCAAACAGCAACTGCGGGGCCGCACCCCCCAGCCGACCGGCTCCCATCTTTCGGAGACCCCGACCGCGGCAACAACCGCCGCCTCCGCCCCGCTGGCGCCGGGAGCGGCCGGCGAGGAAACAGGCCGCAAAAGAACCCGGAAACGCAAACCCAAAGTCCACGCCGCCACCCCGGCAATCGCCGCG
>DIKC01000002.1 GCA_002421565.1 Desulfobulbaceae bacterium UBA5628
CCGGTCAGGGCGTCGAGGGCGCGGGCCGAAATGGCGCGGGTGGTGATCGGCTTGCGCTTGAGGGTCTTGCCGTCGGCGCTGACCTCGTCGGGAATCCGCACCACCAGATCGGAAACCACGCTGGTCTGGCAGGCCAGGCGCATCCCCTGCTCGTATTCCTCGTTTTTCAGCCGCCCCTTGAGCGCACGCGCTTCCCCGGATTCCAGCTTGACCTTGCACTTGCCGCAGACCCCGTCGCCGCCGCAATAGGCATGGATATAGACCCCGGCCTTGGCGGCCGCGGCCAGCAGGTTTTCCCCTTCCTCCACCTCGGTGGTGACATTGTCCGGCAAAAAAGTAATGGTTTTCATGGTGATCCAAAAATAGCAGGCCCGGCCCGCCTGTCAAGCACTGCTTGCTTCATGCGGCCCGGATCATGGTTTCCAGTTGTCGCCAGTCCACCTCGCTTTGCCGGCAGTTGCTGCCGTTCAGCAGGCAGACCTGGGGGATCACCTCCCGGCCGTGACGGCCCAGGGAGCCGGAGGGGGAGATATTGTCGGAGCGGAGATATTTTTCCCGCAGGTCGCGGGGGCAGAGGCAGCCGATCACCGCCCGCGGCTGATGCCGACGGATCTGGCGGACCAGGAAGTCGCGGCTGCGCAAGACCCCCTCCTGCTGGTGAAGACGGCCGCTGACCACGATGAAGACTTCCTGGTAGCCAAGATCAAGGGCCAGTTGGCGCATCTCCCGCAGGCGGCAGGGGAGGACACATTCCGCCGGGCATTTCAGGCCGTTTTCCGGGTCGATCAGGGTGGCGCATTCCCTGGCCCGCAGGCAGTAGGGGAGAAAAAGCAGCCGCTGATTATAGGGTACCCGCCGGAAACGATGGTGAAAGAACTGGTTGCCGATCGCCACCACCCGCCGGACATAGGCGTCCTTGTCCAAGCGCGGCCAGAACCGGATCAGCGGCCGGTAGAGAAAAACCAGCAGGGGCAGGGTAAACCAGGAAGAAAGGCGCATGGGTAGTCAGAGAAAGGATTGCAGCCGCCGGGCCGGAACGGAAATTTTTGTTTACTATAACGGTTTGGCGGCAGCAGGGCAAGCAAAGATGTTTTTTGGCTAGGCAGGGGCAAAAAATGTTTGGGCAAGGGGCCGGGGGTTGAGTAGTCTGTTGATATTGGCATGTTATCCGTAACTGTTTGGGGACTGGAGGAAAAATAATGGATCAGGAATTACGGCCGTCATGGCCGGAGCGTGCGATCTGCCTGCAATTCACGGTGCGACCGGGCGATCCCGAGGCCAACCTGGCCACGGTGCGCGCCCGTCTCGACCAAGCGGAGGTGAGCGGCCCGGCCCTGGTGCTGCTGCCGGAATTATGGGCCACCGGCTTTGCTTATCCCCAATTGCCGGAGCTGGCCGTTCGCACCCCGGAACTGCTGGCGTCCTTGGCCCAAGAGGCGGCGGCTCGCGGGATTTTTCTGGCCGGTAGTCTGCCGGAAGCGGTTTTCAGCGAGATCGACACCGTCATTTACAACACCTTTTATCTGGTGGGGCCGGCCGGGGTGATCGGCCAATACCGCAAGCAGCAGCTTTTTGCTCCCTTGGGGGAGGCGGCCCATTTTGCGGCCGGCGATGATCCCCAGCCTCTGTCCGCGCCCTGGGGGCCGACCGCGGCCCTGGTCTGTTACGATCTGCGTTTTCCCGAGCTGGCCCGGGAGCAGGCCGGGCAAGGGGCGGATCTGCTCCTGGTGGCGGCCCAGTGGCCCCTGGCCCGGCGAGAGCAATGGCGCACCCTGTTGCGCGCCCGGGCCATCGAAAACCAGCTCTTCGTGGTAGCATGCAACAGTTGCGGCCGGGTCGGGGATAGCGATTTTGCCGGCGGTTCGGCGGTGATCGCCCCGGATGGCACGATCCTGGCCGAAGCCGGGCCAAATGAGGAAATCATTTCGGCCCCATTGGAGCCGTCCCGGCTGGCCGCGGCCCGTCGTCTTTTCCGGAGCGCCGGGTTGCGTCCCTATCGCCATCACGACCAGGATAAAATCGTGGAGCTGGCCGCCGTGCTCGATCTGGCCGCCGGCCACCGGGCCGCTGGCCGGCGGCTGGTCTTTACCAACGGCTGCTTCGATCTCCTCCATGCCGGGCACGTGAGTTATCTGGAGGCGGCCCGCAAGCTGGGGGACGTGTTGATCGTCGGCTTAAACAGCGATGCCTCGGTGCGCTCTCTGGGCAAAGGGGCCGATCGGCCGGTAAACAGCGAACAGGCCCGCGCCCGGGTTTTGGCCGGGCTGGGCTGCGTTGATTTGGTGGTGATTTTCAGCGAATCGACCCCCCAGCGGTTGATCAGCGCCCTCTTGCCGGAGGTGCTGGTCAAGGGCGGCGACTGGCCGGTAACGGAAATCGTCGGCGGGGCCGAAGTGCTGGCCGCCGGCGGCCGCGTCCTTTCCCTCCCCTTGGTGGGCGACTGTTCTACTACCGCCACCCTCGCCCGGATCCGCAAGAGTTGAAATTTATACTTTTTGTTCAAGGAGTTTCCCTCATCGGCCGATGAATGAAGACAGACCCGGCAAGTTATGGCGGGCATCAACGGTGAAGGAGCTTGGCGAACATGATGAAACAAAAACTTGGGCAACAAGTAAAATGGTTACCTCCCGGCAGTAAGAGCGTCGGGATAACTTTCTGTTTGGGCGTATTGTTGTTAATGGGCGGCCTGGGACCGGAGCAGGCGGCGGCTTCCTGGCTCTTTTCCGTAAAGCCGGAGCCAATTACGGAGCCGGAGCCAGTGATTGAAATCAACGAGACCGCCGATCTTCGCGAGGAAATGGGCCGGGTGGCCGATGAACTCTTTGCCAACCTGGCTGATCCTGATCCGGAAAACGGCGATCTGGTCGGCGGGGTGGTGGTGGTTTCCTTTGTCGATCAGAAAAATCTCCACCGCACTTCTTCTTTTGGCCGTTATCTGGCCGAACAATTAATGAACGAACTCCAGCAGCGGCAGGTGGCGGTGCTGGAACTGCGCAAGAGCAACAGCATCCTGATTCAGGAAAAGCGCGGCGAATACGGGCTTTCCCGCAACCATGCCGAGATCGGGGAAGCAGTGGCGGCCGCCGCCATGATGACCGGCACCTATACCGTCACCCCCCGTCATATCGTGGTCAACGCCCGGATTATCGACAACCGGAGCGCCCGTCTGCTGACCAGCGCCACCGCCGTAATTCCGCGCAACGAAGTGGCGAACGCCCTGCTGGCCGAGCGGGCCACCGCCTTTACCGGGCCGCCTCTTGAGCCGATGTACCTGAAGCGTTTGGAACTTTAGCCGGAGCAAGGCGTCCCGCGGCCGGTTCAGACCAGGAAGACAACAATAAACGAGGGATCAATTATGGATATCTCCAGGGGAAAAAGAAAGAAAAAAGAGATTCGGCGCTGGTTGGTTGGAGGCTTGCTGCTGGCCGGGACGGTTTCCTGCGCCACCATCCCGCAAGAGCAGCGGTTTTCCGTTGAAATGATGGAAGACGGATCCTATTCCGTAAATCAGGGATCGGCCGTCGCATCCCCGACAGCGCCTTCAGCCTCATCGGCGATTCCCACCACACTGGCAACCGGCACCGGCTTCCAGGTTTATCAATATATGCCGGACGCCTCCAAGTCCCTTGGTACCGAAACCCTGCTTTCGGAAATTTCCAAGGAAGTGGCGGGCAAGGTTTTTTATGAGCTGAAGGAAGAAGGCGAAAAGAATTTTACCGCCCGGGTGGCGGTGGTGGCGGCGGTACCCCTTTCCGATCTCAAACGGGAAACCGAGTTCGGCCGGGTAATGGGGGAATACCTGCTCACCGACCTGGCCGACCGGGGCCTGCGGGTGACCGAATTGCGGCTGGGCAAGGAGATCAACATCCTGCCCCAGACCGGCGAGTTTATTATGTCCCGCAATCTCGCGGAACTGGCCAATCATAGCCAGGAACTGGACTACGTGGTGGTGACCACCTATTCCAACACCCGCAAAACCCTGATCCTGCAAGGACGGCTGGTGGATTTAAAGGACGGGCTGGTCAAAACCAGTTGGCGCTACGGGCTGCCCCTCAACCGGGAGTTACTGGGGCTGTTCCAGGATGTGGAGCCTTCGTTCAAGATCGCCATTCGGGGCGGTCGTCAATAGTTAAAAAATACTCAAGGAAGAGATCGCCATGAAGACGCTTAACTTCAAATCCGCTAAAACTCTGGCCCTGAAAGGGGCGGCCGTTATCCTGGTGCTGGTCGCGGCGGCCGGGGTCTCGGCCCAGTCCGAAAACGCGGCTTTCCGCAACGAGGGGGCGGCCGCTACGACCCGGAATTATGCCTCCCTCTCCAACATGGTGACCATGATCGGGGCTGACGCCATTGCCCAGTTTGCCGGCTTCTTCGACTCCCAGCCGGTGGTGGTTGAGCCATTTCTGGTGCTGGGCGAATTTCCCTCCTCGCGGGTGACCATCCTGGGCGCCACCCTTGCCGATCAGATGGCGGCGATGGTCAACAATGAGGCATCCTCCCGGGCGGTGGCGGCTCTGGATCCGTCGAGCCAGCAGTTGCGGGGAGTACTCCAGGAGATCGACGGCCACCTGCGGGTGCACATGAGCGGCCGCAACAATCGGGGGGAATGGCGCTCCTACGTGGTCAACGTGGAGATGTCGGAGCCGGTTTACCGGGCTCTCCATACCTATGTGGCGGCTCGGGCGCCTCGTTTATAACCAACAATCAACAGTGGATGGTTGATCATGGCTGACGATAAGACGAAAAGCGGCGCCGGCGATATTGACGACTGGTTGGCGGATCTGGAAGGCGACGATCTGCCGGCCGCCGGGGCGCAAGCCTCCGACAGCGGCGACGGAGAGTTGGAGCAGGCTGATATCGATGCCCTTCTCGGCGGAGATAGCGGGGCGGCGGCCGAGCCCCCCCCTTCTCCGGAGCTTGAAGCCTCCGGGGAGCTTGATCAATCCGATATCGATTCCCTGTTCAGCGAAGGAGCCCAAGCGGCGGAAGCAGCCCCGCCTGATCCGTCTGCTGTTCCCGCCGCCGCTCCTGAGGTAGCCCAGAAGGATGACGATTTTTCCGAACTGACTCAGTCCAGCCTGGACGATCTGTTCGGCGACAGCCAGGCCAAGAAAACGGAAGCGGCTGCCGCCCCGCCGGCTGCTCCCGTCGCTCCCGCGGCGGCAGCGGCCGAAGAGTCCTTTGGCTTTGGCGACGACGATTTCGATGTCGATGCCTTTGAGTTTGACGACAGCATTCCAGACATCCCGGATGAGACCATGGTAAACGCCGACAAGAACAAAAAAGCCGAAAAAAGCGAGTCGCCGCCGGGAAATATCTTTGCCGATACGGAGGCCACCGAAGTTGCCGGGATCGGTAAGGATTCAGGCGGCGGGGATGAACCCAAGGCCCCCTTTGTGATGCCGGCCGCGATCAATAAAAGTTCGCTGAGCGCCTTTCTGGTGGTAGTGCTGCTTTTGGGCGGCGCCGCCTATTATTTCCTCTGGCGGGAACCGGGTCAGGAACCGGCTATTCCACCCCAGGTGCGGGAGCAGATGGTGCAGGTTTCCCAGCCCGAACCGCCGGCCAACACTCCGCCGGTGGCGCGGGATGAGCAGCACCGCCTGGATGAGCAGGCCGGGGTGGTTTCTTTGCTTCTCTCCGCTTTGGACGAAGAGGACGATCCTCTTACCTTTGAAATAGTGCGACCGCCGCAGCACGGTCGCCTGTCCGGGGATGCGCCCCAGCTTACCTATCTGCCGAACAAGGATTTTCCCGGCGAAGACAGCTTTGAATACCGGGCTTCCGACGGCCGGGATAACAGCGGCACCGCGACGATCAAGATTGCCGGCCCCAACCTGCTGGCCAAGCAGGAGGAAGCGGCCGCCGCGGAGAAAGCGGCGGTGTTGAAACCGGCCCGTCCCCAGGCCCAGGCCCGCGACCTGAAGCTGCTCACCAAAAGCACCATTCCCCTGGTCATCGATTGGGCCGCGATCTGGCGGCAGGCCAACCCCGTCCCCTTCAGTTCCAAGGTGGCGGTGGAAATCGTGGAGCAACCGCGACAGGGTCGGCTGGTGGCGCTTAATCGCTCCTCCCATCGTTACGAGCCGGCCAAATACTTCCAGGGCGAGGAGATTATTAAATACCGCTTCCGTCATGCCGGGGTGAAATCCAAGCTGCGGCAGCTTACGGTGCGGGTGGAGCTTGGCGATCATCCGCCCAGAATTCACCTGCAACCGGTGGCCTCGCTCTATACGGTGGGGGATAGTGTGGTGCTGGATGCCCGCGCCACCAAGGACGACGAGCCGGAAAGCCTGGTTTTCACCTGGGAGCAGGTCAGCGGCACCCCGGTTTATCTGGAGCCGTTGCAGGATAACGGCGCCCTGGTCGCCTTTGTCGCCCCCTCTTCCTTCCAGAGCGAAGGCACCCCGACCATTACCATGCGGGTAACGGCCATTGATCCGGGCGGTCAGCAGGACAGCCGGGAAGTGACGGTAGCGGTCAAGTCCAAGCGGCAAAGCCCGCTGTGGCGGGGCACCGCCGCCGGCATCGCCCCGGAACCGGCCCCCTTACGCGGCGGTTTGCTGTAGCTGTTGCCGCAGGGCGGCGATGACCGCCGCGTAGTCCGGCTGGCCGAAGATGGCGGAGCCGGCCACGAAGATGTTGGCTCCGGCCTCCCGGATCGGGCCGATGGTCTTGGGGCTGACTCCGCCGTCCACCTCGATGCCGGTGGCCAGCCCCCGTTCTTCGATCATCTTCTTTAAGGCCCGGAGCTTGCCCAAGGTGGAAGGGATGAAGCTCTGGCCCCCGAAGCCGGGGTTGACGCTCATCAGCATCACCAGATCGATTTCTTCCAGCAGATAATCCAGGGTATTCAGGGGAGTGGCGGGATTGAGCACCACCCCCGCCTTTTTGCCGAGATCCTTGATTCGGTTGACGCTTCGGTGGAGGTGATAGCCGGTTTCCACGTGGATGGTGATCCAGTCGGCCCCGGCCTTGGCAAAATCGTCGATCAGCCGTTCGGGGTTTTCCACCATCAGATGGACGTCCAGCGGCAGCTCGGTGACTTTCCGCACCGCCTCCACCACCAGCGGCCCGATGGTAATGGTCGGCACGAAATGGCCGTCCATCACATCCACATGAATCACATCGGCCCCGGCCGCCGCCACTGCCCGCACTTCCTCGCCCAGCCGGGAAAAATCGGCCGAAAGAATGGAAGGGGCGATTATCACCTGTTGCATCCTGCTTACCTCTTTTCTGTTTCTCCCCCGACCGTCACCATCACATGGCGATCGGGTTGAATGTAGTGGCGGGCCGCGGCCAGCACCTCGGCCGGGGTAACCGCCTCCAGGGCGCGGACATAGCGGTCGCTGAAATCCAGGCCCAAGCCGTAGGTCTGGTTCAAGGCCATTTCCATTGCCTGGGAGCCGTGGGTCTGCAAGCCGAGCCGGTAGTTGCCGATCAGGACGTTGCGGGCCCGTTCCAGCTCGGCCGGGCTGATTTCCTCTTCTTGCAGCCGGTAAAGCTGCTGCCAGAGCGCCTTGATCGCCTCGTCCCGGCGGTCGGGGCTGGTGCCGATATAGACCCCGAAGGCGCCGGTGTCGATCCCCAGCAGGGAAAAGGAAGAGAGGCTGTAGGCCAGGCTGTGGCGGTCGCGCAGTTCGGTAAAGAGGCGGCCGCTCTGGCCGGAAAGCACCTGATCGAGAATTTCCAGGGGGTAGCGGTCCGGGCTGGTCATGGTGGCGCCGAGGAAGCCGATCACCACATGAACCTGCTCCTTGTCGCGGCTGATTGCAACCAGTTCCGGCTTAAGGGGCGGATCGGGCGGCAGCAGGCTTTCCTGGATCAGGCTGTCGGCCGCCGGCCGTCCCGGCCAGGCCCCGAACAATTTTTCCACCTCTTTTTTGACCGCCGTTGCCTCCACGTCGCCGACCACGCTCAGCACCAGCCGTTCCGGGCGGGCGTGCTGCTGGAGAATTTCCCGCAGTTGGGCGACGGTGAGGGCGCGAATCGCGGCCTCGCTGCCGGCGGTGTTGAGGCCGTAAGGATGGCCCCGGAAGAGATAGCGGTTGAACTCCCGGAAGGCCAGGGAAGAGAGGGAATCTTCCTGGCGCTTTAACTGAGAAAGCAGTTCGGCCCGGATTTTTTCCGCCTCCTCCGGGTCAAAGGCCGGGGTAAGGAGAACATCGCGGACCAAGGTCAGGCCCTGGCGGAAAAAGCGGGAGAGAAAATCACCCTTGACCCCGAAGGTATTTTTGCCGTTGAAGCCCTCCAGTTCCCCGGCCAGATCGGCGACGGCATGGGCCATCTGGCGGCTGGAGAGCTTTTCGGTGCCCTTGGGAAGCAGGTCGGCAAGAAAGGCGAAAGCGCCGTTGCTGGCCTCGTTTTCGCTGCGCAGGCCGCCGGGAAAGACCGCCCGGATGGCCACGGTCGGCACTTCGTGCTGTTCCCGCACCAGGAGGGTGATGCCGTTACTCAGTTGGTAGCTGACCGGGGCGGCCGCCTGCCCTTGCCGGAGGGCCGGGGCGGCCCG
>DIKC01000138.1 GCA_002421565.1 Desulfobulbaceae bacterium UBA5628
GTGTCCGGGATCACTGGAATACGCAAGTGCAGCAGGTCTGAAAATATTCCCAGGCTCCGGGCCACGTTGGCATAGTTGATGACGGCGCCGGAAAGATTGCTGAGCATCTGGAGAAAGAGCCTGAATTTGGCCTGGTTGATCCCTGGGAAAAGCCGCTGGATGTCCCGGTCGAGATAGGTCTGCACATAATTTTGCATCCAGAGCCGGCTGAAAGGGAAAGAGCGCCAGTAATTCCAGCAGTCTGCAACATACCTTGCACTTTGAAAGTCTGCCTTTGATATTGCAAGGTATTTCGATGTCTTTAAGCGGCTATTTTTCCTGCCCGCCGAGCATCTGCCACCGGCCCCTTCCCTTTCTTTACTGGACAAAGGGATTGACGATTTCCACCCCATCAATTTTCTGACCGGCCTGCAAATCCTCGCTCAACACTCGATTGCATCCGTGTTGCCGGGCTGCGGCGATGATAAGGCCGTCCCAATAGGAAACCCCATACCGTTGATGAATATCCACGGCACTATCGACCAACTCCCCATCTATTTCGATCACCGGCAGTTTCCGAAAAATGGCAAGGAGTTGGCCGGCCTCCTCGGAGGTAAGGGGAACGGCAATCTTACGGGTCACCACCACAAAAAATTCACCCAAAACTTGGGCGGAAATGGCGGCGTTTTCCTCGATAATCGCGTTTTCCAGAAGTTGCCGGGCAATTTGCTGTTTGCCCTGGTCATTGCTGTCATAGGCATAGACCAGGATATTGGTATCCAAAAAATCAGTCATAAAGATCGTCCCGCCGCCAGGAACGTTTTCCCATGTCCCGACTCAGGCGGCCGAAACTCCGCTTCAGGGTAGCCAGATTCTTTTTCCTGGCGGACTCGTCCCGGGCGGCGGCCGTTCGCTCCAAGTATTCCCGGACCATAGCGGTCAAGGTGGTGTTCCTTTCAATGGCGATCTTGCGAACCTGCTTGATGATCCGCTCATCAACGCTCAGGGTTATATTGGGCATGACCTCACCTCGGCGCTACGAAATTCTTCACATATTACGGTTAAAACTTATTATGTTTTACGTTTTGTATTCCGTCAAGCCGTATTAATGTTTTCCCGTCTTCCGTCGCGACCGTCAGTTGTCTGCGGGGGGTTATTTTTCCTGGCCGCCGAGCATCTGCTTGAGTTCTACCATGAACTCGTTGAGGTCTTTGAATTGGCGGTAAACCGAGGCGAAACGGACGTAGGCCACCCCGTCGA
The DNA here is from genome assembly GCA_002421565.1 of Desulfobulbaceae bacterium UBA5628. Classification (GTDB taxonomy): domain Bacteria; phylum Desulfobacterota; class Desulfobulbia; order Desulfobulbales; family Desulfurivibrionaceae; genus UBA5628. Next base: position 1,240 of record DIKC01000138.1, read on the forward strand.
TCCGGCGCAGGCCCTCCATCACCCGTTCGCCCACCAGGCGGACCGGGATTTCCCGTTCGCCCATGTCCTGCAACTCGCGCTCCAGGGCATCGACGAATTCGTCGATCTGCTCCATGCTCACCGGCCGCTTTTCGCAGGCCTTCTGCAACCCCTCCACCACCTTATGGCGATCCCACACCTCGCGCCGGCCGTCCTTCTTGACCAGCATCGGCATGGTCACCTCCAGCCGTTCGTAGGTGGTGAAGCGGCGGTTGCAGGCGTCGCACATCCGGCGGCGGCGGGTGATGGTGTAATCCTTATTGAGCCGGGAATCCACCACCCGATTTTCAAGATGGCCGCAGTAGGGGCATTTCATCAGGGGCTCTCCGGGGGAGCGCTGGGAGGGGGAACGATGGACGGCGGGGCGCAGCCCTGACTGCCGGGCTTGGCCACCTGGATCAGGGGGATGTTCGCCTCTTGCAGGAGTTCGGCGGTCAGCGAGTCGGGGTAACCGGCAACATAGTAGATTTTTTCGATGCCGGCGTTGATCAGCATCCGGCTACAGATAGAACAGGGGAGATTGGTGCAGAAGAGGGTGGAATTGCGGATGCTGAAGCCGTGCAGCGCCGCCTGGATGATGGCGTTTTGCTCGGCATGCAGCCCCCGGCACAGTTCATGGCGCTCGCCGGAGGGGATGCCCATTTGTTCCCGCAGGCAACCCGCTTCCAGGCAGTGGGTGATGCCGCTGGGGGCGCCGTTGTAGCCGGTGGCGATGATCCGCCGGTCGCGGACCAGCACCGCCCCGACCTTGCGCCTCAGGCAGGTGGAGCGCTCCGCCACCAGGGCGGTGATGGCGAGGAAATACTCCTCCCAGGAAGGGCGCGGGTCACTCATCTTTGGCCAGATCGGGGTAAAGGGGAAAGCGGTCGCACAAAAGCCGGACTTCGGCCCGGATCGCGGCCAGTCCCGGCTGATCGCCCCGCAGGGCCAGGGCGCGTTCGATCCAGGCGGCGATTGCCTCCATTTCCGCTTCCTTGAGGCCACGGGTAGTCACCGCCGGGGTGCCGACCCGGATGCCGCTGGTCACGAAACGCTTTTCCGGATCAAAGGGGATGGCATTCTTGTTGACCGTGATTCCGGCCTGCTCAAGAATCTCCTCCGCCTCCTTGCCGGTGATCTGCTTGGGCCGCAGATCGACCAGCAGCAGGTGATTGTCGGTGCCGCCGGAAACCAGCCGGAAACCGCGGGCCGCCAAGGCCTGCCCCAAAACTTGGGCGTTTTTCACCACCTGGGCCATGTCCTGCTTGAACTTGTCGCCCAGGGCCTCCTTGAAGGCCACTGCCTTGGCCGCGATCACGTGGACCAAGGGGCCACCCTGGATGCCGGGGAAAATCTTGCTGTCCAGCATCTTGCCGAATTCGGCGCGGGCCAGGATCAGGCCGCCCCTGGGGCCGCGCATGGTCTTGTGGGTGGTGGTGGTGACGAAATCGGCGTGGGGCACCGGCGAGGGATGAACCCCGGCCGCCACCAGCCCGGCGATGTGGGCCATGTCCACCATGAACAGGGCACCGACCTGATCGGCGATCCGGCGGAAGGCGGCAAAGTCGATAATCCGGGGATAGGCGCTGGCTCCGGCCACGATCATCTTGGGCCGGTGGATTTGGGCCAGCCGCTCCACCTCGGCGTAGTCGATCTGTTCGCTGTCCCGCTCCACCCCGTAGGAAACCACGTTATACAACTGGCCGGAAAAATTGACCGCGCTGCCGTGGGTGAGGTGGCCGCCGTGGGCCAGATCCATGCCGAGGATGGTGTCGCCCGGCTTGAGGCAGGCGAAATAGACCGCCATGTTGGCCTGGCTGCCGGAATGGGGTTGGACGTTGGCGTATTCCGCCCCGAAAAGTTGCTTGGCCCGCTTGATCGCCAACTCCTCCACCTGATCGGCATACTGGCAGCCCCCGTAATAGCGGCGGCCGGGGTAGCCCTCGGCGTACTTGTTGGTGAAGATCGAGCCCTGGGCCTCCAGCACCGCCTCGCTGACGATGTTTTCCGAGGCGATCATCTCCAACTGGTGGTTCTGGCGCGCCAGTTCCCCCCGGATGGCGGCATGGATTTCCGGATCGCTGTTTTTGAGATATGACACGATAGTACTTCCGTAGATTGTTTAATTTAGAACATCTCGATCCGGCGCTGGTGGCGGCCGCCGGCAAATTCGGTACTCAACCAGACCCGAACGATCTCTTCGGCCAGGCCCGGCCCGATCACCCGCGCCCCCAGACAGAGGACATTGGCGTCGTTGTGTTCCCGGCTCAGACGGGCGGTGAAAAGCTCGTGGCAAAGGGCCGCCCGGATTCCGGGAAAACGATTGGCCACCATCGACATCCCGATCCCGGTGCCGCAGATCAGGATCCCCCGTTGGCATTCGCCGCTCCGCACCTTGTTGCAGACGGTCTGCCCGAAAGCGGGATAATCCACCGAATCGGCGGCAAAGGTGCCGACATCCTCGACTTCATGCCCCATCTGGCCCAGCACCGCGAGGACGCTCTCCTTGAGGAGCAGCCCGCCGTGGTCGCATCCCACCGCCACTTTCATCTCATTTATCCTCGTAGCGTTTCATGATGATTACCGCGTTGGTGCCGCCAAAACCGAAGGAGTTGGACATCGCCGTCCGGATCGCCATTTTGCGGCTTACCTTGGGGATGTAATCCAGGTCGCACTCGTCGCCGGGATTGTCCAGGTTGATGGTCGGTGGCGCTTCCTGGTGCTTGATCGCCAAGGCGCTAAAGACCGCCTCGATGCCGCCGGCTCCGCCCAGGAGATGGCCGGTCATCGACTTGGTGGAACTGATCGCCAGCCGGGCCGCGTGATCGCCGAAGACCCGCTTCACCGCCCGGGTTTCCACCACGTCGTTGAGCGGGGTGGAGGTGCCGTGGGCGTTGATGTAATCGATATCCTCCGGCCGCATCCCGGCATCGGCCAAAGCGGCGGTCATGCATCGGGCCGCGCCGTCGCCGTCCTCGGGCGGGGCCGCAATGTGGAAACCGTCGCCGGAAAGGCCGTAGCCAGCCATCTCGGCGTAAATCGGAGCGCCCCGGCGGCGGGCGTGTTCCAACTCCTCCAGTACCAGGATGCCGCCGCCCTCGCCGATGATAAAGCCGTCCCGGTCCCGGTCAAAGGGGCGGGAAGCTGCGGCCGGATCATCGTTGCGGGTGGAGAGCGCCTTCATCGCGTTGAAGCCGCCAAAGGCCAAGGGGCAGATTACCGATTCGCTGCCGCCGGTCAGGGCCACGTCGCATTCGCCGTAAACGATCGAGCGGAACGCCTCGCCCACCGCGTGGGTGCCGGCGGCACAGGCGGTGGTCAGCGACAGGTTCGGCCCCTTGGTGCCGTAGATGATGGAAATCTGGCCGGCTCCCATGTTGGGAATCACCATGGGAATAAAGAAGGGGGTGATCCGCCGTTCTCCCTTTTCCAAGGCGATCTGGTGATATTTTTCAATGGTGGGCAAGCCGCCCAGGCCGCAGCCGACAATGCTGCCGACCCGGGTGGCGTTTTCCGGGGTAATGGCGAAACCGGAATCGCGCAGGGCCTCGCCGGCCGCCGCCACCGCGTACTGGACGAACAGCTCCAGATGCTTGGCCACCTTCTTGTCGAGATGGTCTTCCACCTGGAAATCCTTGACCTCGGCCGCAATCCGCACTGCCTGGGCCGAGGCGTCAAAACGGCTGATCGCCGCAATGCCGCTTTGCCCGGCGCACAATGCCTGCCAACTCTTGTCGGCCCCGGTCCCCACCGGGGTGACCAGGCCGACCCCGGTTACCACCACTCGTCTTTTCACGATAAGCTCCTGGTTGCGCCTCAGCCGGTAACTTTCTTGATGTGATCAATGGCGTTCTGAACGGTGACGATCTTCTCCGCCACCTCGTCGGCGATCTCGGTATCAAAGGCCTCTTCCATGGCCATGATCAGTTCCACCAGGTCGAGGGAATCGGCTCCCAGATCATCGACAAAGGAAGCGCCGGGCACTACCTTGTCCTTGTCCACACTCAGTTGTTCGGCAATGATATCAATGAGTTTCTGCTCCGCTGACATGTTTTTTCTCCTTGCTGATTAAACGTTCCGGGTTGATCCCGAAGGGTCTCCCCTCTCCCAAACTAATATCCCAAAACTATCCCATGAACATCCCGCCGTTGACGTGGATAAACTGGCCGGTGACGTAACGCGCTTCCTCGGAAACCAGCCAGGCCACCGCCGCCGCGATGTCGTCGGCCTCACCCAGGGTGCCGAGGGGAATTTCCGCCTTGATCCGCTCGGTCAATTCCTCGGACAGGCCGCTGGTCATATCGGTGACGATGTAGCCGGGGGCCACCCCGTTGACCGTGATCTGGCGAGGGGCCAACTCCCGGGCCGCCGAGCGGGTCAGCCCGACCATCCCGGCCTTGGCGGCCGAATAGTTGAGCTGACCGGCATTGCCGCTGAAGCCGACCACCGACGAGATGTTGACGATCCGGCCCCAGCGCTGCTTCATCATCGGCCGGGCGGCCGCCTTGAGGCAGGTGAAAGCGCCCTTCAAATTGGTGTCCAGCACCTCGTCCCACTGCTCTTCCTTCATCTTGACCAGCAGCCCGTCGCGGGTGATCCCGGCGTTGTTGACCAAAATATCGAGACGGCCGTGGGCGTCGATGATTTTTTTCAGCGCCGCCTCGGTGGCCGTGGTATCCGCCACGTTGAAGCCGCTGATCTCCGCCTTGCCGCCGGCGGCAATGATCTCGTCGGCAACGGCCTGGGCCGCTTCCGGCCGACTGACGAAATTGACCACCACCAAGGCCCCCATCCGGCCGAGGCGCAGGCAGATCGCCCGCCCGATCCCCCGGCTGCCGCCGGTCACCAGGGCGATCTTACCGGCCAGGGGGCCGGGTTGATTTTCGCTCATGCACATGGTTCAGGCCCTCGCTTGCAGCCGTTTGATCAATTTGGGCATAATTTCAAAAACATCACCGACAATCCCGTAAGTCGCCACCTTGAAGATCGGGGCCTCGGGGTCGCGGTTGATGGCAATGATGGTGTCGGCGGACTGCATCCCGACCAGATGCTGGATCGCCCCGGAAATGCCGCAGGCGATGTAAATTTTGGGGGCCACCGTCTTGCCGGTCTGGCCCACCTGATGGGGATAGCCGATCCAGCCGGCGTCCACCGCCGCCCGCGAGGCGGCCACCGCCCCTCCCAGGGCGGACGCCAGTTCCCGGATCAGCTTGAACCCTTCCGGCTTATCGAGGCCGCGACCGCCGGCGACCACGATCTCGGCCTCGGCCAGGTTGACCTGATCCTCGTCGCCGACCACGCTTTCAATCACCCTGGTGCGGCTCTTGAGCAGTTCCGGGGCGGGCGCGATCTTGACGATCTCGCCTTTGCGGGCCGAATCGGCGGCCAGCGGCTTCATCACCAGGGGCCGAACCGTGGCCATCTGGGGCCGGGTGTCGGGACAGACGATGGTGGCCATGATATTGCCGCCAAAGGCCGGCCGGGTCTGGAGGAGAGCGCCGTCTTCGGGGCGGATGTCAAGTTCGGTGCAGTCGGCGGTAAGCCCGGCCCCGACCATGGTCGCTACCCGAGGGATGAAGGAACGGCCGATGGCGGTGGCCCCGGCCAGGACGATTTCCGGCCGCTCCTTTTTGATCAAGTCGGTGAGGAGGTTGCCGTAGCAATCGTCGGTAAAGTGTTCCAGGGCCGGATCATCGGCGACCAGGACCCGGTCGGCCCCGGCCGCGATCAGGGTCTCGGCCTTGCCGGCCAGATCGGCGCCAAAGAGTACCGCGGTCAGGGGCACCTGCCGCTTGGCCGCCAGTTGCCGGCCAACCCCCAGCAATTCAAAAGAAACCGGCGCAATCCGGCCCCGGCGATGTTCGGCGTAAACCCAGACCCCGGACCAGGCGGCGAGATCGCCGACCGGCGCGCTCTTTTCCCGTTCGATGCTGAGGGCGCCGGTCTCGCAGACCTCGACGCAGGCCCCGCACAGGGTACAACCGTCACCCGCCACCGCCGCCCCGTCCACCACCTGGATGGCGCTGAAAGTACAGGTCTGTTCGCACAGGCCGCAACCGATACAGGCCTCAAGATCAATCCGCAACATGCTTATGATTCCCCGGCTTTATTTAAGAAGGGCTTCCAGTTTGGCCGCCAGTTGTGCCACCTGCTCGTCGGCGCTGCCGGTGAGCATGGTTCGTGCCCCCCGCATCTGGGGGGAAAAGACCCGCACCACCTGGGTCGGCGATCCCTTGAGGCCGATCTGGGCCGGATCGGCCTCGATATCGGCGGCGCTCAGAACCGGAATCTCCATCCCCTTGGCCTTCATCTTGCCTTTGAGGGAAGGCGGCCGCGGCTCGTTGAGCTCCTTGACCACGGTGAGCAGGGCCGGCAATTCGACCTCCAGGGTGTCATGACCGTCATCCATCAGCCGCTCCACCCGGAGCAGGCCGTTCTCGCAACCCAGCACCTTTTTGACGCAGGTGACGCAGGCGAAATCAAGGCGCTGGGCCAGGCCCGGCCCCACTTGGGCGGTATCGCCGTCGATCGCCTGCTTGCCGCAGAGAATCAGCTCCGCCCCGCCGTTGCTCTTGATCGCCTGGGCCAGGGTGTGGGTGGTGGCCCAGGTGTCGGAACCGGCAA
>DIKC01000091.1 GCA_002421565.1 Desulfobulbaceae bacterium UBA5628
CGGGCGATGAGCTGGGTGTACTGGGAACCGAAATCGAGGATCAGGATTTTTTCGCCGTGAATATCCATAATTAACCTAAGCGGTAGTTGGGTGCTTCCTTGGTGATGATCACGTCATGGACGTGGCTTTCCTTGAGGCCGGCGGCGGTGATCCGGACGAATTTCGCCTTTTGCCGCAGCTCCTCAATGGTGGCCGCCCCCACGTAGCCCATGCCGGAGCGCAGCCCGCCCATCAATTGATAGATCATGGTGGAAAGGGGGCCGCGGTAGGGCACCTTGCCCTCGATTCCTTCCGGCACCAGTTTGGCCTGGGATTCCACTCCTTCCTGGAAGTAGCGGTCGCTGCTGCCCTGCTGCATGGCGCCCAGCGAGCCCATCCCCCGGTAACCCTTGTAGGTGCGGCCCTGGTAGAGAAAGGTCTCGCCCGGCGACTCGTCGGTGCCGGCAAAGAGACTGCCGACCATGATCACGCTGGCCCCGATCCCGATCGCCTTGGTGATCTCGCCGGAGAACTTGATCCCGCCGTCGGCGATCACCGGCACCCCGTGTCGATCCGCCACTTTAGCGCAGTTGTGAATCGCGGTCAGTTGCGGCACCCCGACCCCGGCCACGATCCGGGTGGTACAGATGGAGCCCGGCCCCACCCCCACCTTGACGCTGTCGGCCCCGGCCTTGATCAGGGCCTCGGCCGCTTCGGTGGTGGCGATGTTGCCGGCAATCACCGGCAGGTCCGGGAAGGCGTCCTTGATCCGGACCAGGGCGTCGATGATATTCTTGGAATGGCCGTGGGCCGAATCCAGCACCACCACATCCACTCCGGCGGTGAGCAACTGCTCGATGTCGGCCAGGGAGGTGTTGACCCCGATCGCCGCCCCGGCCCGCAACCGGCCCAGCTCGTCCTTGGCGGCCCAGGGGTAGCGCCTGATTTTCTCGATGTCCTTGATCGTGATCAGACCCTGGAGCCGGCCGTGTTCGTCCACCACCAGCAGCTTTTCAATCCGGTGTTCGTGAAGCAGGGCCTTGGACTGCTCCAAGGTGATCCCCGGCCTGGCGGTGACCAAGTTTTTGCTGGTCATCACGTCCCGGACCTTGAGGTTTTCGTCGGTGACAAAGCGGAGATCGCGGTTGGTGACGATCCCCACCAGCTTTTCGCCGCGCAGAACCGGCATCCCGGAAATCCGGTAGTTCTGCATGATTTCGTTGACCTCGCGGACGGTGAGCTCCTCCTCCACCGTGATCGGATCGACGATCATTCCGGATTCGGATTTTTTCACCTTGCGCACTTCCCGGGCCTGGGCCTCGATGGTCATGTTCTTGTGGATGATGCCGATCCCGCCCTCGCGGGCCATGGTGATGGCGGTGCGATGTTCGGTCACCGTGTCCATGGCCGCGCTCATCAGAGGGATATGGAGGCTGATGGTTTTGGTCAGCCGGGTTTGCAGGCTGACTTCCGAGGGCAGTACCTCGGAGGCGGCCGGCAGCAGCAGCAGGTCGTCAAAGGTATAGGCGGTCTCGATCTGGGAAAGCGGCATGGAAAACTCCTTCGCGCGGCTGAGGTTTACCTGTTCCGTAAACATTCAATGATACTCGTTTAAGCGGGTTGCGTAAATTGTAATTTTGCAAAGCCGCGGCCCTCTTGCCCGTTGTCGGATTATGCGCTAGGATGACTAAATTTTGCGGCAAGGTTTTGGCTGGCTACGAGGAGAAAGCAGGTGTTGCTTGAGATCAATTCGGACAATCCCCAACCCCGGCTAATCGGTCAGGTGGTGGAGGCGCTGCGGCAGGGGGCGGTGATCTGCTATCCCACCGACACGGTCTACGGGATCGGCTGCGATATTTTCAATCAGAAGGCGGTCAAGAGGATTTATCAGCTCAAGCAGCGGGCGGTCGGCAAACCTTTCAGCTTTATCTGCGCCGACCTCAAGGATGTGAGCACTTACGCCCATGTCTCCAACCACGGCTATCGGCTGATGCGCAAATGCCTGCCCGGCCCCTACACCTTTGTTCTGCCCGCCGCCAAGATCGTTCCCAAAATCATGATGAGCAAACAGAAGACGGTGGGAATCCGGGTGCCGGATCACCGGGTGTGCATGGACTTGGTCAGCGCTCTCGGCAATCCGATCCTGACCACCAGCGCCTCCCCGGATGACCGGGACGCCCCGTTGCTCATCCACGCCTATGAGGTGGAAGAACTCTTCGGCAAGGTAGTGGATTACATCATCGACTGCGGGCCGCTGGCCGATTCCGAGCCATCGACGGTGGTGTCGCTGGTCGATGAGACGGTGGAGATTCTGCGCCAGGGCAAGGGCGTCCTTTGACGCCCGTTTTTATTTCTGGTCGATGAGCGCTTCCTTGAGCGATTTGCTCATGGTGAAGTGCACGTTCTTGCGGGTTGGTATCTTCATGATGCTGCCGGTGCGGGGGTTTTTGGTGACCCGGGCCTTGCGTTTGCGCACCGAAAAACTGCCGAAGCCGCGGATTTCCACCCGCCGTTCGTCTTCCAGGGCGGTCAGAATGGTTTCCAGCATGATGTCGATGGCCTGATCCAGATCCTTTTTCAGGAATCCCGGCATCTCTTCCGCGACCGCATTGATCAAATCCCGTTTCAGCATGGTTCTTTTCCTTTTCCCGTTATGGTGACATGGTCCATTCATACGCCAGGGTCGGCAGCATCAGCAACGGCCGGGTGAGGGCCGCCCGGGCCTGCTCGCCCATGAACAGTGACAACAGTGAAAAATCTTTTTTGGCCGGATAAATCAGGTTCGGCGCCTTGGCGGTGTCCAGCCCGGCCAGCCCGGCCGCCAGCAGCGCGGCGTCGTTTAAATTTCCCAGCGCATCAACCAGTTGGTGATCCAAGGCCTGGGCCCCGGAGAATATCCGGCCGTCGGCCAGGCCGCGTACCGTTTCTTCCGGCAGGTTGCGGCTGGCCGCCACCGCCGTAATAAACTGACTGTGTACTCCGTCGATCAACTCCTGGAGCATGAGCCGCTCTTCTTCGGTCATCGGCCGTTCCGCCGATCCCACGTCCTTGAGCGCCCCGCTTTTGATCACTTCGCTCCGGTAGCCGATCTTGGCGAACAGCTCTTCCAGGTTGGCGAACTTGACGATCACCCCCATGCTGCCGGTGATGGTGCCGGGGTTGGCCACGATCTTGCCGGCCCCCAAGGCGGCGTACAATCCGCCGGAGGCCGCCACCGAACCGAGGGAGGCCACCACCGGCTTTATCGCATTGGTTCGCTTGACCTCCTCGTAGAGTTCCTGGGAGGCTCCCACCGCCCCGCCGGGGCTGTCGATCCGCAGCAGCACCGCCTTGATCGATGCCTCTTCGCGAAAGGCGGTAAGGTCGGCGATAATCTCATCGGCGGTGGTAATCACCCCCTTGATTTCGATCACCCCCACCCCGTCCCGGCGGCTGAACAATTCCTTTTTGGCCGGGCCGCCGAAGGAGGCGATCAGCAAGGTTACGCCGCCCCAGAAAATCAACATCACCAGCGCCAGCAACAGGCAGCCGGTAAGGAAGGGGTGTTCCTGGCGGAATAACCTTGCCCCGCTCATGGCTTGCTTCAGGCCTCGTCCTTGTCCTTGTTCCCCATCTCTTCCTTGAGCAGATCGCCCAGGGTGGAAGGACCGCTCTTGACCTGCTTCTGCTTGTACTCTTCCAGCCGTCCTTCGCCGCCTTCATCGCTCAAGGCCTTGATCGAAAGGCCGATCTTGCGATCCTTGGCCGAGACATTGATCACCTTGGCGGTTAGGGAATCGCCCACCGTGTACTGGCCGACCGGGGTATCCACTTTTTCCTTGCTCAGCTCGGAAACGTGGATCAATCCCTCGATCCCTTCCTCCAGTTCGACAAAGACCCCGAACTCGGTGACATTGGTGATCTTACCGGTGACCGTGGTGCCGATGGCGAATTTTTCCACCGCCGCTTCCCAGGGATCCGGTTCCAGTTGCTTGATCCCCAGGGAGAAGCGTTCGTTCTCCTTGTCGATCTTGAGGACCACTGCCTGGATGGTTTCGCCCTTGGCGTATTTTTCGCCCGGATGTTTGATCCGCTCGGTCCAAGAGAGGTCGGAAACGTGGATCAGGCCGTCGATTCCTTCCTCGATCCCGATGAAAATCCCGAAATCGGTGATGTTCTTGACCTTGCCCTCGATGATCGAACCCACCGGATAATTGTCCGCCACCATGTCCCAGGGGTTGGGCTGGAGCTGCTTCATCCCCAGCGAGATGCGCTTGGCCTCGGGGTCGACGTTGAGCACCACCACTTCGACCTCTTCGCCCACCGCCACGATCTTGGAGGGATGACGGGATTTTTTGGACCAGGACATCTCGGAGATGTGAACCAGCCCCTCCACCCCTTCCTCCAGTTCGACAAAGGCGCCGTAATCGGTGATGCTGACCACCTTGCCCGGCACCTTGGCGCTTACCGGATAGCGAGACTGGATGGTTTCCCAGGGATCGCTCTTGAGTTGTTTTACCCCCAGGGAAACCTTGTCGTTTTCCTGGTCGTATTTGAGCACCTTGACCTCGATTTCGTCCCCTACCTTATATAGCTTGGAAGGATGGGATACCCGGCCCCAGGAAAGATCGGTGATGTGGCAGAGACCGTCCATGCCGCCGAGATCGATGAAGATGCCGTAATCGGTGATATTGGTAACCGCGCCCTTGAGGGTCTGGCCCTCGCTCAGGGTGGAGCGCATATCGTCGCGCAGTTGCTTGCGTTCCTCCTCCAGGATGGCCCGGCGGGAGATGACCACGTTGTTGCGGCGGCGGTTGAACTTGAGAATTTTAAAATCCAGGGTTTCGCCGATCAGGCCGTCCAAGTCGCGAACCGGCCGCAGATCGATCTGGGAATAGGGCAGGAAGGCCGGCACGCCGATATCCACCGAAAGACCGCCCTTGACCCGGCTGTCCACCCGGCCGGGAATGGTTCCGTCCGCTTCCTGGATGCGGGCGATTTCCTCCCACACCTTGATCCCGATCGCCTTTTCGCGGGATAGTTTGACCCCGCCTTCCGGCTCCCGTTTTTCCACGAAAACCTCAAAGGTGTCGCCCACCTTGACCTCGATGGCGCCATCTTCGTCCTTGAACTCGGCAATATCGATCTCGCCTTCCGATTTGTCGCCGATATCGACCAGGACGAAATCCTTGCCCACCGCGATGACCTCGCCTTTGACCACTTCGCCCACACCCGCTACCTGGATGCTCTGCTCGAACAGATCGGCGAAGGACTCTCCACCACCACTGGTTGTTGTTGTGTCTGTGCTTTGTACCATTTCCGACGCTCCTTGCATGGGATTAAGAAATACGATCGGCGTTATATACCAGAGAGTAGGCGCAAATACAATTTTTTTTGTGATCAGTTCGGGAGGGGAGGCGAAAAAGACGCGGGCTCAGGCGCAACGGGGGTTATCGGCCGACAGGGAGTCGTCGCAGGTGATCCGGTCGCCGCCCGCCGCTTTGCCGGCGTACATCGCCTGGTCGGCCCGCCGGACCAGATCTTCGATATCCTCTTCCCAGCTCTGTTCCGGCCGCCGGATAAAGGGAGCCAGGCCGATACTGAGGGTGGTGGCGCCAAAGGGATTTTTTCGGTACTGATCGAGAATACGGCCGGCAATGCTTACCGCCTGGCCGTTTTGGGTGTAGGGCAGGATGATCGCGAACTCGTCGCCGCCGTAGCGGCAGCAGATGTCAACCTTGTCGCGGGTGTTGTCCAGCAGCACCTTGCCGATCGCCTGCAACGCCAGATCGCCGGCCTGGTGGCCATGTTCATCGTTGTATTTTTTGAAGCCGTCCACATCGACAATGGCCAGAAAAACCGGATATTCCTGGCGATGAGCCCGGGGGATTTCCTCATGGAGCTTGGCGTCGAAGCCCCGCCGGTTGTAAAGGCCGGTCAGGACATCGCACATCGAGAGGTGTTCCAGTTTGCGAACCAGGGTTTGTTCCCGGAAGACCCGGTTGAGCTTGGCTTCCAGTTCATCGATATTGAAGGGCTTGGAGATGAAATCGCAGGCCCCGGCCTTGATCACCTCGGTGTAACTGTAGGTTTCGGCGTAGCCGGTGATCATGATTACATCCAGGCGGGGGTAAAGATTTTTGGCCTCCTTGAGCAGGGCCATGCCGTCCATTTTGGGCATGGTGATGTCGGTGAGCACCACCGAGAAGCCGCCTTCCTTGAGCCGTTCCAGGGCCTCTTCCCCGTTGGTGGCGGTGACGCATTGGTAGCCGAAGGAGGTGATCGCCCCCTTGAGCAACTCAAGAATCATGGGGTCGTCGTCGGCCACCAGGATCTTGGCTGGAAAATCGTCGGGCGCGCCGGAGGGGTCGGATAAAACGGTCATGGCTGATTCCTGATGAATTTTCGTTGCCTTTTTTCGTTATTTGTTCTAAGCAATGGCCCTTCTGTCGGCCGCCTTTGTAACCATAATACAGCCGACGGGAAAAGTATAGCACAACCGGACGGCGTTCCCCGGCTTGACAAGGCCGGGCAAACAAAGCATATTGCCCATTTGGTCGCCAAAATAATCACAGGAGTAGTTGCGGATAATGAAACTTCCCCCTCTTACCATCGGCCGTTTTACGGCCCCGGTTCCCCTGGTTCAGGGCGGCATGTCGATTCGGGTTTCGACTTCGGCCCTGGCGGTGCCGGTGGCCGAGTGCGGCGGGATCGGCACCATCGGCGGCTCCGGCGTGCCGGTGGAGGAGTTGCAGGCCGATATCAGGCGGGCCAAGAGCCTTACCAAGGGGGTGATCGCGGTCAACATCATGTTCGCGATGAAGAATTTTTACAACCTGGTAATGGGATCCATTGAGGCGGGCGTGGACATGATCGTTACCGGGGCCGGTTTTTCCCGGGACATCTTCAAGATCGGCCAGGATACCAACACCCCCATCGTCTCCATCGTCTCCTCGCCTTCCTTTGCTCGCCTGGCCGAAAAACTGGGCGCCGCCGCGATCGTGGTCGAGGCCAAGGAAGCGGGTGGTCATCTGGGAACCGATGTCGCCCTCCGCGACCTTTTTCCGGAGATTCGCAAGGTGGTGAAGAAGGTGCCCCTGATTGCGGCCGGCGGGATCACCAACGGCTTTGATATGGCCGAAATGATGGATAAATACGGGGCCGATGGGGTGCAGATCGCGACCCGTTTCGTGCTGACCAAGGAGTGTTCGGTGGATGATCGCTTTAAGCAGGCGATGTTGCAAGCGGCCCCCAAGGATGTCACCCTGATCCGCTCCCCGGTGGGACTGCCCGGCCGCGCCTTGTCCACCCCCTTTGTCCAGCGGATGGCCGCTAAAGTGGAGATGAAGGCCAAGGAGTGCCGTTGGCAGTGTCTGAAGAAATGCGACCATTTTTACTGCATTAGCGATCGGTTGCAGAAGGCGTGCGCGGGCGATCTTGAGGACGGCCTCTTCTTTACCGGGGAAAATGTCTGGAAAATGAAGGAAATTCTCACGGTGCGGGAGGTCTTCGAGCAGTTTGTCAGCCAGGCGGAATCGGTTTATAAGGAGCCGGCGCCGCTGCCGGTACGTTGAGGTTGCCCTTGCCGCCCGTCCTGTTTTTCTTCCCGCCGATCACCGGCCGCTTGCCGGTTCCCGGCCACCATTTTCGCCCATGACCGATTCCGATTATCCCCAGCCCCGGATCATTCCCCGGCCTGAACATGCCATTTCCCGGGCCAATATCGATCGCGAGGCGCTCAAGGTCATGTACCGTCTGCGGGACGAGGGTTTTCTCGCCTATCTGGTGGGAGGCGGGGTGCGCGATCTGCTCCAGGGCAAGACCCCCAAGGATTTCGACATCAGCACCAACGCCAAGCCCGGCGAATTGCGGAAAATTTTTCGCAACAGCCGGATTATCGGCCGCCGTTTTCGGCTGGTGCAGGTTTTTTATCACGGCGGCAAGATCATTGAGGTTTCCACCTTCCGTTGCCGCAGCGAATTTGAGGAAAACGGCAACGGCGACGTGGAAACCCTGGCCGCCGACAACACCTTCGGCAACCCGGCCGAGGACGCCTTTCGCCGCGATCTCACCATCAACGCCCTCTTTTACGAGATCGAAAATTTTACGATCATCGACTACGTCGGCGGCATGGAGGATATTCAAAACCGGGTGGTGCGGATGGTGGGGGACCCGGAACGGCGGGTGATCCGGGATCCGGTGCGGATGATGCGGGCGATTCGCCATGCCGCCCGCAGCAATTTCACCATCGAGCCGCTTACCTGGCGGGCGATCCGACGGCATGCCGACAAACTTGCTCTCTGCCCCGATTCCCGGCTCCGGGACGAGTTGTTCAAGGACCTGCGGGCCGGGGCCAGCCGAGCCTGGGCGGAACTGGCCCTGGCGGGCGGGGTTCTCCTGGAATTGCTTCCATTTTACCGGGGCATTCTCCCCGATCCCGACCCGGCCGACTTGGCGCAACAGCAGGTGACGGCCGCCACCCCGGCGGTGAGCCTGCTTTTCAAGCTGCTGGCCTTGATCGATCGGCTGGCTGCGGAAGAGCGTCAACTTGGAGAAGAGGCGTTGCTCGCCATGCTGCTCCTGCCCTGGGCCGACAGCCGCTTCGGGCTGCTGGCCCAGCAGTTGGATCGGGCCGAGGCCTATCAGTTGTCCCGCTCCCTGCGGGCCGAACTGGATGAAATCCTGCAGCCGCTCAATATCAAACGGGGAAGCAAGGAAGGAGTGACCCAGCTCTTGGCCTGTCTGCCCATCTTCCTGCGTCATCAGGGCGATGAGCATTGGCCCAAATCATTGCGCAGCAAGGGTTATTTTGCCGCCGGCCTGGCCTTTTTCAATCTTTATCAGGCCGCCCTGGCCGATGAGGCGGTGGCGGTCAGGGATCTGGGGGAAAAGGCGCTCGCCCCGGTGGCAGCGCCAGTTGCCGGGGAAAGACCGGAAAGCGGCGGTCGGCGGCGGCCGCGTTCCGGCAACG
>DIKC01000188.1 GCA_002421565.1 Desulfobulbaceae bacterium UBA5628
ATCTTGTCGATCTCGTCGATATAGATGATCCCCCGGCTGGCCCGCTGCACGTCATGGTCGGCGGCCTGGAGCAGGCTGACCAGGATATTTTCCACATCCTCGCCCACATAACCGGCCTCGGTGAGGGTGGTGGCATCGGCAATGGCAAAGGGGACGTTCAATATCCGGGCCAAGGTCTGGGCCAGCAGGGTCTTGCCGCTGCCGGTGGGGCCGGCCAGCAGGATGTTGCTCTTCTGCAGCTCCACGTCATGGTATTCATCACGGCCCGGGGCCTCGATCCGCTTGTAGTGGTTGTGGACCGCCACCGCCAGGGTGCGCTTGGCCCGCTCCTGGCCGATCACGTACTCATCGAGCAGCTTCTTGATGTCCACCGGCTTGAGGGTCTGGGGCGGCCCTTGGGCGCTCAGGGCCTGCCGCCCCTCTTCGCTGACGATCTCGTTGCAAAGATCGATACACTCGTTGCAGATATAGACCGTGGGCCCGGCGATCAGTTTCTTGACCTCGTCCTGACCCTTGCCGCAGAAGGAACAGGTCACCTCGATTTCGCCGTGATGGTTTTTCGCCATGATTTACGACTCCTCGCTGGGGTTTGTCCGTTCAGTTAGAACCTTGTCGATCAGCCCGTACTTTTGTGCCTCGTCGGCGCTCATAAAGTAATCACGATCGGTGTCGCTTTCAATTTTCTTCAATTTCTGGCCGGTATGCAAGGCCAAAATCCGGTTCAGGTCCTGCCGCATCCGGAGAATTTCCCGGGCGTGAATGTCGATGTCCGAGGCCTGGCCCTGAAAACCGCCCATGGGCTGGTGGATCAGGATGCGGGCGTTGGGCAGGGAATAGCGTTTGCCGTGGGTGCCGGCCGCCAGCAGCACCGCCCCCATGCTGGCCGCCTGGCCCAGACAAAGGGTGGCGATGTCGCACTTGACGTAGCGCATGGTGTCGTAGATCGCCAAGCCGGCGGTGACCACCCCGCCTGGGGAGTTGATATAAAAGGTTATGTCCTTGTCCGGGTCTTCCGCCTCCAGAAAAAGCATCTGGGCGATCACCACGTTGGCCACATCATCGTTGACCCCGGTGCCGAGGAAGATGATCCGCTCCTTGAGCAGCCGCGAATAGATGTCGTAGGAACGCTCGCCCCGGGGGGTCTGCTCGATGACAAAGGGAATCAGGCTGCTCATGCGTTCTCTCCCGGCACGGTCTTGATGGTGGCGGCATTGACCAGAAAATCGATAATCTTTTCGCTCAACAGTTCGTGCATGAAGGGGAGCAACTCGTTACGACTGCGGAAGTAGGTCTTCACTTCCTCCACCTGCATACGGTACTGATCGGCAATCCGCTGGAAACCTTTCTCGATATCCTCGTCGCTGAGGGTGATTTTCTCCTGCTCGGCAATTTTTTTCAGGACAAAGTCGCCGCGCACCCGCCGCTCGGCCGCCTCCTTGTACTTCTCGATCAAGCCGTCCCGGCTGATCCCGGCCGCTTCCAGGCTGACTCCCTGGCGTTCCAGATTGGTTTCCAACTCCTTGATCATGCTCTCGATTTCATGGGCGACCAAACGAGGCGGCACCTCGAATTGATGCTTTTCCAGAATCTGCTTCATCAGCCGGTCAACCAGATCGCCCCGCTGGCCTTCCTGCTTGCGGTGCAGCCGCTCGTTGCGGATATGCTCCCGCAACTCGGCCAGACTTTTAAACTTGTCGCCCAGATCCTTGGCCAATTCGTCGTCCAGGGCCGGCAACACCCGCTCCTGCACATCCTTGACCTTGATCTTGAACTCGACCTTCTTGCCGGCCAGAACCGGGTTGGGGAAAGCGGCCGGGAAATCGATTTCCGGGTTGGCCTCCTCCCCTTTCCGCAGCCCGAGCAGTTTTTCCTCAAATTCCTTGCCGTGCTGGCCGCTGCCGACCTCCACCGTGAAGTCTTCGCCGGCCACCTGCTTCATCGGCTTGCCCTGCTCAAAGCCCTTGAAATCGATGACCACCACGTCGCCGTCGGCAACCGGCCGATCTTCCGCGCTCTTAAGCGGGGCCAGGCGGCGGCGGATCGCCTCCAGTTCGGCCTCGATCTCCGCCTCGGAGACCGCCAGTTCCGGCTGTTCCACCTCGATCCCCTGGTAAACCCCCAGTTCAAACTGGGGCCGGATATCAACCTCGGCCTGATAGAAGAAGGAGCCGTCGCTTTCAAAGCGATGCTCGCGGATTTCCGGATGCACCACCGCATCAAGGGCGGCCTTTTCCAGGGCGTCGAAATAGGTGTCCTGGATCAGCTTGTCCGCCACTTCGTATTCCAGCTTGGGGCCGTAATTTTTTTCCAGCACCTGCCGTGGCGCCTTGCCCTTGCGGAACCCCTTGAGATTAACCTCCTTCTTCAGCCGATCATAGGCTGCTTCCATCTCCTTGCCGGCCACTTCCCGGGGCAGGATAACCTCGATTCTTCTGGTCAGTCCGCTGACTTCCTCAACCTTTACTTCCATTCGATCCTTCCTTTATCCGCATAATTTTCATAATCTTAAGCCCTCCCGCACCGGGAGTCAGGCACTTGGTGCGAGAGGGGGGAGTCGAACCCCCACGGTTGCCCGCTGGATCCTAAATCCAGTGCGTCTGCCGATTCCGCCACTCTCGCGCAACCATTAAAGTTTCAAACAGGCAAAGGTACTCAACTTTCTCCCCAGCGTCAAGGAAGATGGCGGCAGGCGGCAGGCGTGGGGATCAGAGGCCGGTGGCGGCCATCTGGCCCCGAACCGCGGCTTCCGACTCGGCCATGGACGCCTTTTCCTCGGCGGTGAGTGGGAATTCGACGATCCGCTCAACCCCGCCATGCCCCAGCACCACCGGCACCCCCAGGAAGCAGCCGGAAATATCGAACTCCCCTTCCAGCCAGGCGGCGCAGGGCAAGACCCTTTTAGCGTCGGTGAGTACCGCCTCGGCCATCTCCACCGCCGCCAGACCGGGGGTATAAAAGGCGCTGCCGGTCTTGAGATGGTTGACGATCTCGGCCCCGCCGTGCTGGGTGCGCTTGACAATGGCGGCAATGGTTTCGGCGTCCAGCAAATCGGCGACCGGCACCCCGGCGACATTGGCCAGCCGCACCAAGGGCAGCATCAGGTCGCCATGGATGCCCATGACCAAGGCATTGACATCCTTGGGCGCCACCCCCAGAGCCTCGGCCAGGAAGGTCCGATAGCGGGCCGAATCGAGCACTCCGGCCATCCCGATCACCCGCTGGCGGGGAAAGCCGGAAACCTTGAAGGCGGTATAGACCATGGCGTCGATCGGATTGGTCACCACGATCAGGATGCTGTCCGGGGAGTAGCGGGCCGCCTGCTCGGCGCAGGATTTGACGATTTCCACGTTTTTGGCGAGGAGGTCGTCGCGGCTCATCCCCGGTTTGCGGGCCAGACCGGCGGTGATGATCACCACGTCGGAATTGACCGTATCCCGGTAGTCGTTGCTGCCGACGATCCGCTGGCTGAAGCCGTCCACCGGCCCGGCCTGGAGCAGGTCCAGCCCCTTGCCCTGGGGGATGCCTTCCATCACGTCCAGCAGCACCACGTCGCCCAGGTTGCGGGTCAAGGCCCAGTGGGCGGCGGTGGCGCCGACGTTGCCGGCCCCGATGATCGTAATTTTGTTCCGTTTCATGGGATAATCTCCTTTAATTTGCCGAGGTTGTTTGCTTACCTGTTTTCCTTTTGCATCAATTCCACCACCCGCCGGAGATCGGCGGGGGTATCGACCTCCACCGAATCATGGCCGGTGAGGACCACCTGGATGGCATAGCCGTATTCCAGGGCGCGCAACTGCTCCAGTTTTTCAAACCGCTCCCACTCCCCCTCCGGCAGCCCGACAAAGGTGAGGAGAAAACCCTNNAGCCCAGGTGCTTGTAATAGGTCGGAGTGCCTTCGCCGGGATTGCGCTGAAAGGGGATCGAAGCCCGGGAAAAATAAAGGGCCCGGCCGTGGGTGTCGAACACGGTTTTGACGTGATTGGGGTCGTTGATCTCCTCCG
>DIKC01000144.1:0-4397 GCA_002421565.1 Desulfobulbaceae bacterium UBA5628
CTTGGCCGCGACAAAGGCCGCGGGCGGGGTCACGTAAATGGGCCGGGCCGGGGTGTGCATCGGCACCGCGAAACCCACCCCTTCCTCGGAGCAGCCGAAGCAGGGATGACCGGTACCCACCGGCCAACTGCCGGAGCCGACATCGCCGAAGAGTTGAGTCGAACAGTTGTTGAAGGTCTCCGGCCCCTTGCAGCCCAGCATGTAGAGGCAATAGCCCAGGCGGTGGCCCTGGTCGCCGAATTCCTTGGCAAAACGGCCGGCGTCGAAGTGGGGCCGGCGTTCGCAGTTTTCATGGATCAGGCGGCCGTAAGCGAATTTGGGCCGCAGCTTGGCGTCCAGTTCCGGCAGCTTCTGATAGGTGAGGAAGTAGAGGACGGTGGAGAGGAAATTGTAGGGGCTGGGCGGGCAACCGGGGATATTGACCACCGGGATATTCTTGCCCGCCAGCACTTTGTAAACCGGAGTGGCGCCGGTGGGGTTGGGATCGGCCGAGGGGATGCCGCCCCAGGAGGCGCAGGAGCCGATGGCAATCACCGCCATGGATTGGGCCGCGATCTCCTGCACCAGTTCCAGGGCGGTGCGGCCTCCGATCTTGCAATAGATGCCGCCGTCCTTGACCGGAATCGAGCCGTCCACCACCAGGATGAATTTGCCCTGATTGGCGGCCAGCGACTGCTGGAGGGCGGCCTCGGCCTGATGGCCGGCGCCGGTGTTGAGGGTTTCGTAATAATCCAGGGAAATCAGGTCGAGAATCAGGTGTTCCAGGGTGGGGTGGGTGGCCCGCAGGAGCGATTCGCCGCAGCCGGTGCATTCCTGGGCCGAAAGCCAGATTACCGGCGGCCGTTGCGGCCCGGTTACCGCCGCCGCCAGCCGGGTGGCCTCACCCAACGGCAAGCCCATTCCGGCCGCCATTATGGTGCAGAATTTCATGAAATCCCGGCGGCTGATTCCGCCCAACTGCTCCCGGACTCGCGCAAAATCCTGATCGTTCATGGCTCTCCCCTTCTGGCTGGATGCGGGAAAACGATGCCGGGGAAATGCCCTCCCGGCCGTACCGAATGGGTGCGAATCTATTCCATCAGGTTCGGGGGCGTATTGTCAAATCTTTTTCAAATATTTTTTGTTTTCTCCCAACTGTCGCGGAGGGTGGCGGTGCGGTTAAAAACCGGTCGGCCGGGGCTGGAATCCTTGCCGTCCAGGCAGAAATAGCCCTGGCGCTCGAACTGACAGGCCACGCCGGGAGCGGCAGATGCCAGGGAGGGCTCCAGCAGGGCGTGGTTCAAAGTGAGCAGGGAATCGGGATTGATGAAGGTCTTAAAATCAGCCTCGGCCTTGTCCGGGGATTCCTCGGTAAAGAGGCGGTCGTAGAGGCGCACTTCGGCCGGGATCGCGTGGGCGGCGGCCAGCCAGTGGATGGTACCCTTGACCTTGCGGCCGTCCGGGGCGTTGCCGCCACGGGTTTCCGGATCGTAGGCGCAACGCAGTTCCACGATTTTGCCGGCAGCGTCCTTGATCACCTCTTCGCACTTGATGAAGTAGGCGTAGCGCAGGCGCACCTCCCGGCCGGGGGCGAGGCGGAAGAATTTTTTGGACGGCTCTTCCATGAAATCTTCCCGTTCGATGAAAATCTCCCGGCCAAAGGGGAGGACGCGGCTGCCCATTTCCGGCTTTTGCGGATGGTTCTGGGCGATCACTTCCTCGTTTTGGTCGGCCGGATAGTTGCTGATCACCACCTTGAGGGGATCGAGCACCCCCATCACCCGGGGGGCGCTTTCGTTCAACTCTTCCCGCACGCAGTGTTCGAGCAGGGCCATGTCCACCACGCTTTCCTTTTTCGCCATTCCGATCCGGGCGGCAAAGGCGCGGATAGCGGCCGCCGGATAGCCCCGGCGGCGAATGCCGGAAAGGGTGGGCATCCGGGGGTCGTCCCAGCCGCTGACAATGCCCTCGTTGACCAGTTGCAGCAGCTTGCGCTTGCTGACCACGGTGTAGCTGAGGTTCAAGCGGGCGAACTCGATCTGGCGCGGGTGGCAAGGCACCGGCAGGTGGTCGAGTGTCCAGTCGTAGAGGGGGCGGTGGTCGGCGAACTCCAAGGTGCAGAGGGAATGGGTGATCCCTTCCAGGGCGTCGGAAATGGGGTGGGTGTAGTCGTACATCGGGTAGATGCACCACTGGTCGCCGGTGCGGTGATGGCTGGCGTGGAGAATCCGGTACAGCACCGGATCGCGCAGATTGAGGTTGCCCGAGGCCATGTCGATCTTGGCCCGCAGCACCCTGGCCCCATCCGGGAATTCGCCGGCCCGCATCCGCCGGAAAAGGTCGAGGTTTTCTTCGACGCTTCGTTCCCGGTAGGGGCTGTTTTGCCCCGGCTCGGTGAGGGTGCCGCGCGTGGCCCGGATTTGTTCGGCGGAAAGATCGCAAACATAGGCCTTGCCGGTGGTGATCAGGTGTTCGGCGTATTCGTAGAGTTGGGGAAAATAATCCGAGGCAAAGTAAAGATGCTCGCCCCAGTCAAAGCCCAGCCAGCGGACATCGGCCTTGATCGACTCCACGTACTCCACTTCTTCCTTGGTGGGGTTGGTGTCGTCAAAACGGAGATGGCAGCGGGCCGGCAGGTTTTCCCCGGCGATCCCGAAATTAAGACAGATCGACTTGGCATGGCCGATGTGGAGATAGCCGTTNNGCTCGGGCGGAAAGCGGGTGACGATCTCGCGGTGCTTACCGCTTGCCAGATCCTCGGCAATAATCTCGCGGATGAAATCAGAAGGGGCCGGCTGCTCGTTGCTGGTGGTCATGGTCTGCTCTTCTTTGCTGGGTTGATTGCGGTAATGGTTCTGTCTTGCCTGCGAAAACGATGATACCCGCAAGCGGGGTCATTCGCCATAGCGATTCACCAACGCTTCCAAGGTCATGTTGACGGCGATTCCATCGTGGGGAATAAGAACATAACGCCAGGGTTTGCCGTCGTAACTTGCCGTATGTTCCGTCGCGTGGGCGCACCACTTGACGGCGGCCTCTTTTTTGACCAGCACGATAGGGTCGTTCATCTGGTTGCCGGCTTTGGGCTCAAGCATATAAATGGTGTCGTCGGTCTCAGCGACAAAGTCCGGCTGGTATTCAAGATGATTGGCGCCTTGGCGATAGAAAATCTGAAATTGCCCCTTGGCGGGACGGAACCATTTCAGGGCGTCCCGCTCCAGGATTACCGCCAGCCTGCGTTCACTGTCGGATTCGAATTTCTGCGCCGGATAGAGGCAACGAGCAAAGCCGCCGAAAAGATATTTCGCCATATTGCTCTTGTCCGGCGGCGATATCCGGTAGTCGGCAAGGGCTTCCGCCGTGGCGCAACTGTAGGCGCTTGTCCTTAATTCCGTAAACCCCTTGCTGACTTTCACTTCATAACCGGCGACCTCCTCCCAGTAGTGTTCCTGCATCTGGGCATGGATGAAACGGGCGATGTCGTGCTGATGGCAACGCACCACGTCAACGACTTCCTCAGGCTTCAGGTAACCTTCGAAATGCCGGACCGCCTGGCCGGCCAGATCATAGAGCAAGTCGGCATGGTTGTCGTAGGAAATGTCGCTGAAATTCATGAGGCAGCGGACAACGTAATTCTCAAGGCGCGGTTCCTCGCTGTGACCACGGGCCGGGGCAAGAGCCATGCTCTCGCCGGTGCGGAGAAACTGCACCCATAATTCCTCGGATACCGGCTGATACCTGAGGGCATCCAGCGCCAAGGTAAACGGCTTGAAGCCGGACTTCACTTCGCCCCTGGGCACCACCAGAATCCGGGGGATGTCGATGGTCCGGGCCGCGACCTCTGCCACGGTTTTTGCCACGATGGCCGGAATATCCGGTTTCTCGCCGAAACCTTCCAGTGTGAGCTGGGCCGGTTGCCGCTCCGCCACCGCCTTGACAATGGCTGCCTGAACTTCCGGTTTTCGCAGATGGCCAGCCGATGGCGTGACCTGGGGGTTGTCCGAAAATTTCTTGATGACTTCCCAGGTGGTCCGGGCCACCGCCTGCTCCGCCGGCCTGGTAAAGAGCGGCTCCTGGCCTTTGCCCGCCACCGTGGTGCTTGCCGTCACCTGATCCGGGACGAGCCCCAGTTTGTTGGCCAGCTGCGACTGCGAGACCACGGTTGCCCTCTTTTGCTCCAAATCCTCGGCATCCAGCACCACCGCCTGCATACGGATGGCGGAATCAGGACGATTGGCCTCGTCGATGATCTCCTGGAACTTATCGTGGGCCACGATGTTGAGCCGGTCCACCGCCGTCTCCCCGGTCCGTTTACCATAGGGCAACCGCAGCCCCCGGCCGATGGACTGCTCAATGAGAATCCGGGCATTGGCGGCCCGCAGCGGTACGATGGTGTAGAGGTTGGTCACGTCCCAGCC
>DIKC01000144.1:4563-4696 GCA_002421565.1 Desulfobulbaceae bacterium UBA5628
TGGGTGGTGTCGCGGGCAATCACCAACAGGAAGGGCTTGACGATGTCTTGCAGGTTCTCCCTGGCATAGGTCTCCAGCTCCACCTTGGTTGCCTCGTGCAGCCGGATGCCGTCCTCCAGCTTCAGCCGCTCGA
>DIKC01000049.1 GCA_002421565.1 Desulfobulbaceae bacterium UBA5628
CGGCCCGCTGGGCGATGATCATCCTCGCCGCCAGCGGCCGTTATCCCCGGCCGGCCGGCACCGGTCATTTTATGGTCGGCCGGGCCGGTCAGCGGGAAGTCCTCCTGGGGACTTTCCTCCTCCTGCCGCTGGCACCGGCCGGCCTGCCGGTCCTGGCGGTAATCCTCGCCACCGGCCTGCCCGCCCTCTGGCTGGGGTTTACCGCCCCCCGCCGCTTCGGCGGGATCACCGGCGATCTCCTAGGCGCCGCCTGCGAACTTGGCGAGGCCACCGGCTGGCTGGCCACCCTCCTCTGCCTGGCGAATCTCTAAACCCCGGCCGCAAAAAAACGCCGCCCCCGGCACAACCGGCCGAGAACGGCGTCCATTACTCACAATCCACGCAACGTCTAACGATCCAGGGTCACCGTCCGGGTAACCTTATGGATCTCCGCGATCAGGGCGGGGCTGCTGATCTCGTAGAAGAGATTTACCGTCACCTCGGCGCTGCGCACCCCTTCCGGCAGGACAAACTCGAAGGTTTCCTCCTTGGTCCGGTAGGGCTGAATGCTGGTGTCGCGGAGATAAGCGGTTTTTACCTGGGCGCCGTAGAGCATCTTGGAGCTCTTCTCGTTGGTCGCCTGGGGATGATAATGGCGGGATTGTTTGCCGATTTCCTTGCCGTCTGCGGTTTTTGCGGTCACTTCCAGGACCACTCGATTATGAGACGGTCAGCCGTCCGGGA
Source organism: Desulfobulbaceae bacterium UBA5628 (assembly GCA_002421565.1). Lineage (GTDB taxonomy): Bacteria > Desulfobacterota > Desulfobulbia > Desulfobulbales > Desulfurivibrionaceae > UBA5628. The sequence goes on from DIKC01000049.1 coordinate 724, forward strand.
CACGATGTCCGGCGGTGGAGTTGATCTTGGTGTTGACCACTACCTTCGGCACATGGGTCTTGGCCTTTTCCAGCCATTCATAACCCAGGGTCTGGACATCCAGGCTCAATGCTTCCTGAAGGATCTTGCTCACCCCCGGCACATCGTCCCAGTTGGGGGCGATCAGGTGATCCGCCTGGCCGTTGATCGGCTTCATGTGGCATTCCTGGCAGGTTTGGGTTCCACCGGCCGGGATGTAGGCATGGAGATAGCTGCCGTAAAGGGTGGCGCACTGAACCGGATTTTCAAACTCCAGGTTCGGCCCCAAGCCGTGGCACTGGCCGCACATCAGCGACTGCTTGAAAATACCGCTCTTCTTCACCGACTTAAAGACCTTGTCGGGATGGCTGGCCACCTCCTTGCTGCTGTAAAGCACGCCCGGCTGCGGCTTGCCGTCGCTTAAGCGATGGACGATCGCCTTTTCGTTATGACAGACCAGGCAGGTGATTTGGAGTTTACCGATCTTGGCCTTGTCCTTGGCAATCAGGGCCTGAGCATACTCCACCGCCACCGAATCCTCGGCATGGGTCACTGCCTGGGGCAGATGGCATTTGAAGCAGGGGAAGGTGGCGATGGTCGCCTTGGACGGATCATCGGGCGAGAAGGGAGTCGCCCCCTTCATCGCCAAAGGGGTATCTTTCAAACCGCCGGCCACTCCCATCATCGGCCGGGCATGGTGGGATTTTTCCCACTGAGCGTAAATTTCCGCATGACAGCTCTTGCAACGGGACGAGTCGAACATCTGGGCCAGTTCGTCGATCGTCTTCGCCTTCTGGGCGGAGGCGACCGCCGGCATGGCGACCAGCGCTCCCACTAACAACCATCGTAATCGCATAGTTCCCTCCTTAATCGTTTGATTCCTCTGGCGGGATGCTGCTTCTGCTGATTTGGCGCCGATTTGCGCGGATTCCGACCATCACCTCCTCGATCCTCACGGCCCCCCGATATAGGAAATTATAATTTCAGTTTGGATGAGGCATCGGCGAATGTCAATGAAAACAACTTCGCATGCCCGGTGCGACAAAAAAGCGGCGTCCGTCTTCCAAAGAAGCCGGACGCCGCTGGTAAAAAGGCCGAACTGACTAAACTTACTTCTTCGCCGCCATCGGCGGGGTGGGCACGTTGCCGGAGTGGCACTCCATGCAGTTCATCTGGGCGGTAATCCCAAAGTCACGCACTGCGGCGTGGGTTGCCTTGGGCTTATACTTGCCATCCTTCCAGTCATTGAGCAGTTCCACCAGGCGATAGGCGGTGCTGGCCGCCACCCGGGCGCAGCGATCCTTGCGCTCCGCGCTGCCGATGGGCTTATTGGCCGCCTTCATCCACTTGCCCACTGAAACATGACAAAGCGGCGAGTCGGCGGTGGTCTTGATCAATTCATCGCTGATCCTGGGGCTTTTCGGGGTGAACACCGGCATGGAGGCCTCGGAATACCACTGCATGATCTCTTCCGCGATGTGGTGGCCGGCGGCATCGCCCGCAATCCGGGGGCCGATGATGCAGTTGGCGACGATGTTGGCTCCGGCCGGAGAGCCGCAAATGGTACCCCAGCCAACTTGGCCTCCTTCAAGGAAGACAAAGGCGTCGGCCGGGAAGGTATCGTAAGGGGCGCCGACCTTCTCACGCAACTGCCCGAAGACACTGTTGATTACAGCGGCCCCGCAGAATACCCGGTACCACTCATTATAGGCGATCTCGGCAGTAGCGGCGGGATCAAGCTTGACATAGGGCCAGGGCCACTTCTCGGTGGCGCAGCCAAGGGCATGGGCTGAATTGACCATGCCGCCGAAGTGGGCCAGGGCCGCTCCGGCCGCCAACACCCCGCCGCCGACCAATAATTTCCGCCGGGATTGATCAATTTCCGCCGCGCATTCCTGCTTCTTGTGAGATTCCATTAATAACAACCCTCCTTTTGATGATTTGAACTTCCGCTGCCTCCCTGCACACTCCTACATTGTGCAGGACATGAGAATTAATTAGCATCAAAGAGAGGCTTTGCCAATGCGGCAAATTGTCGCGGCACCCACGGAGGACGGCTCAGGCCGCTTTGGGAAAATCGCGCGGAGAATCAAACTCTCCAGGCAAAAGCGGGGTCAACCCCCAGACGGCCCGGGCGCGATCGCACTGTTCGTTGGGCTGACCGTTGAGCCAGGAGGGGGCAAAATCGCGGCAGACCGAGGATCGCTGCCCATAAATTGAGCAGGAAACCCGCTTGCCGATGATTCCGAGCAGGGCCGCGCAGCGGGGTCGCTTCCCGCCACTGCCTAGCATCATCACCCGGAAATCATTGACCTTTTCGGTCAATTCCGTCGGCACCCCGTTGGGGGTGGCGAGATCGGTTTCCGCCCAATAGAAGGAAATACGGAAGAAGGCGCAACAGGCGCCACAGGCAAGGCAGGGGTTACGGGTTTCCATACATGGTCACGACTCCTCCGCGAAAAAGACGCATCCATCATTAAAAAAACCCCTTGCCGGATATTCCCGGCAAGGGGCATAACAAATAAATGGCGGAGAGAGAGGGATTCGAACCCTCGGTAGAGCTTTTGACCCTACACTCGCTTAGCAGGCGAGCACCATCGGCCGACTCGGTCATCTCTCCGCGCAAGGCGGTGACAAAAAATCTGGCGGAGGAGGTAGGATTCGAACCCACGGTACTTTCGTACAACGGTTTTCAAGACCGCCGCCTTAAACCACTCGGCCACTCCTCCTCGAAGTCTGCCCTATGTACCATCTCACCCCCGGACTGTCAAATGGTAAGCGGCCGGAAAGGTTCAGGCCGGGAGGACGGCGGCCAGGGCTTCGCTGATTTTATCCACCGCCGTGACCTTCATCCCGGCCAGGCTTTCGCGGGGGGCATTGGCCTTGGGGATCACCGCCCGCCGGAAACCGTGCTTGATCGCCTCCCGCAAACGTTCCGGGCCGTTGAGCACCGGCCGGATTTCCCCGGCCAACCCCACTTCCCCAAAGACCAGCAAATCGCGGGGCAGGGCTTGGTTGCGGAGGCTGGAGGCCACCGCCAGCAGCAGGGCGAGATCGGCGCTGGTTTCCGTCACCTTGACCCCGCCCACCACGTTGATGAAGACATCCCGGTCATGGGTGGCGATCCGACCGTGGCGATGGAGCACCGCCAGCAGCATGGCCAGGCGGTTGGTTTCCAGTCCCACCGCCAGCCGCCGGGGAATCTCGGCCCGGCTTTCATCGACCAGGGCCTGGATTTCCACCAGCAGAGGCCGGCTACCCTCCCAAAGGGCGGTGACGGAGCTGCCCGGCATCGCCTCCTCCTGGCGGGAAAGAAAGATGGCGGAAGGGTTGGCGATTTCCTTCAACCCCTTGTCGGTCATGGCGAAAACCCCCAGTTCGTTGACCGCCCCGTAACGGTTCTTCACCGCCCGCAACATCCGGTAGCGGCTGTCCAGGTTGCCTTCAAAGTAGCAGACCACGTCGATCATGTGCTCCAGCACCCGGGGGCCGGCCAGGTCGCCGCTCTTGGTCACATGCCCGACCAGGAAGATGGCGGTGCCGCTCTGCTTGGCATAACGGGTGAGCAGGGCCGCCGATTCCCGCACCTGGGAAACGCTGCCCGGAGCCGATTGCAAGGCCGCGACCTGCATGGTCTGGATCGAGTCGATCAC
>DIKC01000032.1 GCA_002421565.1 Desulfobulbaceae bacterium UBA5628
GTGGAAAAGCTCGACGCCCTGGTCAACGCGGTGGGCGAGCTGGTGATCATGCAGTCGCTGGTGCGCCAGAATCCCCTGATCACCAAGATTATCGATCCCAAGCTGGTCAAGGATTTCGCCCAGCTAAGCCGGATCACCTCGGAATTGCAGCGCACCGCCATGTCGATGCGGATGGTGCCGATCAAGCAGACCTTCGACAAGATGATCCGCCTGGTGCGTGATCTTTCCAAGAAGACCGGCAAGAAGGTCGATCTGATCATGGATGGGGCGGAAACCGAGATCGACCGCAACATGGTCGATTCGATCTACGATCCCCTGGTTCACATGATGCGCAATTCGGTGGATCACGGCATTCAGCCACCGGAGGATCGGAGCAAACACGGCAAGCCGCCGGTCGGCACCGTCCATTTGCGCGCCTACCAGAAGGGCGGCAACATGGTGATCGAGATCGAGGACGACGGCGAGGGTCTCAATACCGAAAAGATCCGTCAGAAGGCGATCAGTCGCGGCATTATCCAGCCGGGCGACAATCTCTCCGATCACGAACTGAACAACCTGATTTTCATGGCCGGTTTCTCCACCGCCGACCAGATCACCGATGTTTCCGGTCGCGGGGTGGGGATGGACGTGGTCAAGAAAGGGGTGGAGAAACTGCGCGGTAAGGTGGAGGTTCAGAGCCAGCCCGGCAAGGGAAGCCTCTTCGTCATCCGCCTGCCCTTGACCCTGGCGATCATCGACGGGATCATCGTCCGGGTGGGGAGCGAACGCTACATCATTCCCACCATCGCCATTCAGGAATCGATGCGGCCGGAACGCAAGAATTATAACACCGTGCATAACCGGGGCGAGGCCCTGCTGGTGCGGGGAGAGCTGGTGCCGATCATTCGCCTTTACCAGCTTTTCGGGGTGGAAACGGTCAACACCGACCCCTGCGAGGCGATTGTGGTGGTGGTGGAAAATGAAGGCCGGCGGCGGGCTTTGATGGTGGATGAACTGCTGGGTAAGGAAGAAGTGGTGATCAAGAACCTGGGCGGGATGCAGGATGTGAAAGGGGTGGCCGGCGGCACCATCCTCGGCGACGGCCGGGTGGGTCTGATCCTCGATCTGGCCGGGATCATCGCCTCCAGCGCGGAATAAACCGGATCGTGAGAGAGGAGGAATAAATGGAAGCGGCGGAAACCACGGAAGTACGGTTGGGACATGGCGAGCGGGGAATGCAGGAACTGGCCGGTAAATACCTCACTTTTTCCCTTGGTCACGAGGATTACGGGGTCGGCATCCTCAAGGTCCGGGAGATCATCGGGGTGATGGAAATCACCGCCGTGCCCCACACGCCCTCCTACATCAAAGGGGTTATCAATCTGCGGGGGCGGGTGATTCCGGTCCTTGACCTGCGGCTCAAATTCGACATGCCGGCCAAGGAATATGACGAACGCACCTGCGTGATCGTGGTGGAAGTCCAGGGCGGCAACGGCGCGATTCAGGTGGGGATGGTGGTGGATTCGGTTTCCGAGGTGCTCAACATCGGAGCGGCCGAGATCGAGCCGCCTCCTTCCCTGGGCGCCTCTTCCGACGGAGACAACATCCTGGGGATGGCCAAGGTCAAGGGCGAGGTCAAGATTCTTCTCGATATCGACCGGGTGGTGGGCGATGGCGTGTTGAAACAGTTTGAGGCATAGTAAGCGCCCCGGATGGCAAGAGATCTGACCGACAGTTTTGGCCTGAAGAAAAAGCAGCTTACCGATTCCCTTTTTCAAAAATTCAGTGATCTGGTTTATCAGAAAACCGGCATCTATCTGAAGCCGGAAAAGAAGGAACTGCTCAACGCCCGCCTGGGCAAGCGTTTGCGCGCCCTGGGCATTGATTCGTTCGGTGATTATTACCAGTATGTAACCCGCGACAACAGCGGCGAAGAATTGGTGCAGATGATCGATGTCGTCTCCACCAATTTCACCAGTTTTTTTCGGGAAAATGCTCATTTCGAACTGCTGACCAATCGGGTGCTACCGGAGTTGACCGGCCGGGCCGCCCGTAAAAAAGAGCTTCTTTTCTGGTCCGCCGCCTCATCTTCCGGGGAGGAGCCATACACCATGGCCCTGGTGGTGGAGGATTTTTTTGAGAAACTGGCGGGCTGGCGTTACCGGATCATGGCCACCGACATTTCCACCAAGGTGCTGGCCCATGCCAAGCGGGGAGTATATCCCGCCGACCGGGTAACCAAGGTGCCCAAACCCTATCTCAAAAGATATTTTCAGCGGGGAGTGGGGCAGTCTTCCGGCTATGTCCGGCTCAAGGATGATATTCGCCAGCGGATCAGTTTTGAGCGTTTCAACCTGATGCACGATTTTCCCTGGCATGAGGAGATTGACGTTATTTTCTGCCGCAACGTGATGATCTATTTTAACCGGGAAACCCAGCAGACCCTGGTCAATAAATTTTATCGGGCCTTGGCGCCGGGCGGGTTTCTCTTTATCGGACACTCCGAGAGTATTTCCAATTTGCAGCACAAATTCATTCAGATCGACGCCACCGCCTATCAGAAAAAATAGGGCTGGCGACAAAACAGGCCAGGGGGGCAGCCTTTCTGGCGGTATGAGGAATCACGGTTCATGAAAATTGTAGTTGGCATATCCGACATGAAGGTGAGCAACAAGCCGGAAGACGTGTTGATCACTTATTCCCTTGGTTCCTGTATCGGGGTGGTGATCTGGGATCCGGTGGCCCGGGTGGCCGGGCTTCTTCATTATATGCTGCCCGACTCCTCCCTGGACAAGGACAAGGCCCAGGCCAAGCCTTTCATGTTCGCCGATACCGGCATCCCCATGCTCTTCAAGGAAACCTACAAATACGGGGCGCTCAAGACCAGAATGGTGGTCAAGGTGGTAGGCGGCTCCCAGATTATGGACAATGCCGGAATCTTCAACATCGGCAAGCGTAATCACGCGGTGGTGCGTAAGATGTTCTGGAAAAACAACATCATGATCGCCAAGGAAGATGTCGGCGGCACCAGCAACCGGACGATCAGCATCGAGGTCGGCACCGGCCTGACCAACTTGAAGGTCTCGGGACGAGGAGAGTTTACCCTATGAGCCGCGTGGAAGAAATTATCAATCTGGTTCAGCATGTGCAGCCGTTCCCCAAGGTGGTTCAGCGGGTGATGGAGCTGCTGAAAAACCCGGAAACCGATGCCAAGACCCTGGCCGAGGTAATCCAGCTTGATCAGGTGATCACCGCCAATGTGCTGAAGATCTGCAACGCCGCTTATTTCGGGCTGCCCCGCAAGGTTTCGTCCCTGGACGAGGCATTAGTGGTGATTGGTAACGACACCCTGAAGGACATTATCATCACCAGCAGCAGCGCCCGTTTTTACAAGGGAGCGGTGGGCGCGGGCTACGAACTGGAGCAGGGCGAGCTGTGGAAGCATTCGGTGGCGGTGGGGATTCTGGCCAAGCATCTGGCCGGCAAGGTCAAGGGGGTGGACCCTGGCGCCGCCTATACGGTGGGCCTGCTCCACGATATCGGCAAGCGCTTTTTGAGCAGCTTCGTGGCCGACGATTTTGAACGGATCATGGCCAAGGTGGCCCAGGGCAAGGATTCCTTCGTGGAAACGGAAAAGGAACTGCTGGGGATCACCCACGCCGAATTGGGCGCGATTATTCTCAAGAAATGGGAGTTCCCGGAGGAGATGCAGCAGGCGGTGCGGGAGCATCACGATCCCGATGCCTTGGAAAAGGCGCCGCTTACCGCCATGCTCGCCCTGAGCAATGCCCTGGTGATCTCCATGGGGATCGGGGTGGGGGCCGACGGGCTGGCCACCAAGCTGCGGGGCGAGGGCTTGAAGCGTTTCGGGATCACCCCGCCGATTCTGGATATGTGTATGGCCAACCTCTTCCATGAGATGGAGCAGGCTGAGGAACTTTTGAATTTGTAAGGCGACGACGCGAGTCGGGGCTAATCTTGCAGGGGGAAGCCGGCGCGGCTGGTTTCGAGAAAGGAGCTTAGATATGGCGTTTAATATTTTGGTGGCGGACGATTCGGGAACCATGCGGGCCGTAATCAAGAAGACGGTGGAGATGTCCGGGGTGCCGGTGGGTCGGTTTTTCGATGCCGAAAACGGCCAGGAGGCCTTGGGGATTCTGGAAAACAACTGGATCGACGTAATTCTTTCCGATATCAACATGCCGGTGATGGGCGGGATGGAGCTGTTGCAGGAGGTTAACCGCAACGAGGATTTCAGACGTATTCCCCTGATCTTCATCACCACCGAATCCAGCGAGGCCAGGATGGATGAAGCGCGGCGGCTGGGGGTGGCGGGCTACGTGAAGAAGCCGTTCATGCCGGAAACGATCAAGAAAATGCTTTATGAAGTCCTGGAAAAGGCGTACCAGCATAAGGCCGAAGAGGCCCCGGCGGCGCCCGCGGATGATGATATGGATTTCTAACGACGGAAGCAAGGGAGCGGGGAGGATAAGCGATGGATGAGGAATTGCGGGAAACGATCGATCAGACCTTTGGCGAGGTCTTTGAAACCATGTTTTTCACTTTTTTGGACCCGATGGAGGAGTTGCCGAGCCGGGCCGAGCTGGTGCTCGACGACGCCTACGTGGAGGCGGTTATCGCCTACCACGGCCCCAGGCCGGGGCGGTTTTTTCTTTATCTGCCCTATCGGCTGGCCCGTAACATCACCATGAATTTTCTGGGGGTGGACGAAGATGGGGTCAGCGACGAACAGGCGCTCGATACCGCCAAGGAAACCGCCAATATGGCGGTAGGCAGTCTTCTGGGGCGGCTTGATCCCGAGGGAACCCTCAAGCTGCACATCCCGGAATCACGGATGATGGATGGTTTGCCGGCCGACGAACTGTTGGCCAATCCGGGACTGCGCTTGTTCAATACCGATTTTGGGCTGCTCTGGGTGGTGTATGAGGGCTGAGGGGCGTTCTGCCGGATGAGAAGTTTCCGACGAATCTGCTGGGAAAATTAATGATGGTTATGGGAAAAATAAAAGTACTGGTGGTGGACGACTCGGCGGTGGTTCGCAAGGTCTTCAGCGAGGAACTCTCCCGGGAAAAGGATATCCAGGTGATCGGCACCGCTCCGGATCCTTACGTGGCCCGCGACAAGATCGTGGCCCTGAAGCCGGACGTGATCACCCTCGACATCGAAATGCCGCGGATGGACGGGATCACCTTCCTCCGTAAGCTGATGAAGTATTATCCCCTGCCGGTGATCATCGTCAGTTCGTTGACCAAGGAAGGCGGCAGCCTCGCCTTGGAGGCGATGGAAATCGGGGCGGTGGAGGTGATCAGCAAACCGGGCGAGGCTTACTCGGTGGGCGACATGAGCGCCCAACTGGCCGAAAAGATCCGGGCCGCCGCCCAGGTGGATATGGGCCGTCGGCGAACCATGCTGGCCGCCGCCCCGGCCAAGGCCGCCCCCAAGCTATCCCTTACCAAAACCACCAACAAGATCATCGCCATCGGCGCTTCCACCGGCGGCACCGAGGCCTTGAAGGATGTGCTGACGCAATTTCCCCCCAACACTCCGGGAATCATGATCGTCCAGCACATGCCGGCCAAGTTCACCACCAGTTTTGCCGAGCGCTTGGACAGTCTCTGTCAGATCCGGGTCAAGGAGGCGGAGGATGGCGACGCGGTGGTGCCCGGCACCGCCCTGCTCGCCCCCGGCAACTTCCACATGGTGATGCGCCGCAGCGGGGCGCGTTATTACGTCAATGTCAAGACCGGGCCGATGGTCTGCTACCAGCGGCCGGCCGCCGATGTCCTCTTTAATTCGGTGGCTGCCTACGGCGGTGCCAACGCTATCGGGATTATCCTTACCGGGATGGGCAAGGACGGCGCCCAGGGGATGCTCAAGATGAAGCAGGCCGGAGCCAAGACCATTGCCCAGGACGAGGCCAGTTGCGTGGTCTTCGGGATGCCCAAGGAGGCGATCGAGGCCGGTGGAGTGGACAAGGTGGTGTCGCTCAAGGACATTCCGGCCATGGCCCTCAAGATGCTGGAGGAGGATTAACCTTTCCCGTCCCGGCCTCGATTGCCAGAAGCTTCTGCTTGATCGCCAGGCCGCCGCTGAATCCGCCCAGGGAGTTGCTTGCCACCACCCGATGACAGGGAATGATCAGGGCGCAGGGGTTGGCGCCGCAGGCCCGGCCCACCGCCCTGGCCAGATGACGGTTGCCGAGGGCTTTGGCGATCTCGCCGTAGGTTCTGGTCTGGCCGTAAGGAATGCGGCTGATTTCGGCCCAGACCCGTTGCTGAAAGGCGGTTCCTTGGGCCAGGAAGGGAGAAGGCGAGAGGGAATAAAACTCCTGCTGGCTGCCCGCCAGAAAGGCGGCCAATCTATGCCGACAGGCGCGTACCGCCGGTTCCTCCGGCCGGTCTTCGACTACAACGTAGCCCCTCCGGCGGAGCCAGGCCAGGGCGGCTTGTTGTTCCCGGGCGCGAAAAACGATCTGCACCGGCCCGGCTGCCCCCAGGATGATAAAGCACGGAATACCTTGCTGGTGGCAGCTTAAATGGATAAAGGGGCCGGTGAGTTGGGCGGGCGTGGGAAAAATTTTTCGTCCTCCGTGTGAACCCTTGTCAACCGTATATATTGTGGTGGTCGCGGCCGGGAATACGAGATATAGTGCAGAATCGCTTTTTGGGCTATGTTGTCTAAGGCCATAAAAACAGCCCGTTAGCAAAAATAGTTAATTTTTTTCTTGATTTCTGCCGACCTTTTCAGATATAGCCTGAATAAAAGATTGCCTTTCAGGCTACTTTAACAGAGCAGTGGGGAGAGTACAAAATGCATTTTGCCGGCGCGTTGCGGTTTTCGATTCTTGTCTGGTTGGGGTTGATCCTCATTGGCGGAGAAGCCGTTGCCCAACAGATCATCTCTTCCAGCCACAAAAGCTCTCCGGGGCAGGCAAAGGGAAGCGGCCGGGCCGCCACCGTGGTTCTAAAGAGCAACGCCATCGGGGCCGCCAAGAGTCGCCCTGATGAGGCCGTTCCGGTGGTCGGCAATGTCGCCCGCCTGGAGCGGAGTATTTCCGCTCGCAGCGCCATTATCATGGACGCGGCCAGCGGCCACACCCTTTACGCGATGAATCCCGATCAGCCCCGGCAGCCGGCCAGTACGATCAAGGTTCTTACCGGTCTGATCGCCTTGGAATCCCTCAAGCGGCAGGAGTTGGTGCCGACCAGCAAGCGGGCGGCGGCCATGCCCCGTTCCAAGATTTATCTCCAGCCGGGCAAATCATACCGGGCCAATGATCTGATTAACGCGGTGCTGATGGCCTCGGCCAATGACGCCAGCGTCGCCTTGGCCGAAAAGATCGCCGGTTCCGAGTCGGCCTTTGCCCGCTTGATGACCAGCAAGGCCAGGGCAATGGGGGCGCGGAATACGGTGATTAAAACCGCCAACGGCCTGACCGCCCAAGGGCAACGCTCTACCGCCCGCGATTTGGCGATGATTTTTCGCCAGGCCATGACCGATGACGAATTTTCCAGCCGGATGGGTTATAAGGCGGTCAAAACCGGTTTCGGCCAGACCATCCGTACCCACAACAAGGCGCTCTGGCAGATCCACGGCACCGAAGGCGGCAAGACCGGCTTTACCCGGGCTGCCGGCCAGACCTATGTCGGCAAATTCCGGCGCGGCGACAGCGAACTGATCGTGGCCCTGATGGGCAGCCAGACCATGTGGGACGATGTCAAAAATCTGGTGGAGTTCGGTTTCCAGCAGCAGCAGGGGATGATGGCCTCCCTGGTCATCCTCGACGACAGCAAGAAAAATTCCAACCTTTAGCCTTTGTTGCTTCGGAACACGGGTTCAAGGCCGGACAGCTCGGCAAAGCGGGCTATTTCCTCCTGCAAGGCCCGGACATAGGGGCAATCCCAGACCGCCAGCAAGTTGTTGCGTCGCCTGAACCGGGAGAGGGTAGTTTCCCGCCCGCGTTCCCCATCGTTGATTTTTTCAATCACATAGGCAAAAATTTGCGGCCGGCGGCACACCTGGGGCCGTTCCCGGTAAATTCGGCAACGGCCGTCCGTTGCCAGTTGCGGGCAGGTGCTGGCCTTGGGCAGGATCAGGCTCCATCCCGAACGCCAGTGGTAGATGGCCGGCCCTTGCTGGGTTTGCATGGGGGGGGGCGCCAGCGGTTCGATCACCGGCAAGGGAAAAAGCCTGGTTTCGGGCGCGGTCAGCGGAATTTCAAAGAACTCTTGGCGCATTTCCGGGCTTGGGCCGGTGCAGCAGAGGGTGCATCGGCAAGGGGCGCAGAGCAAACTGTTGAGCGCCTCCAGTTCCCGCGTCAGCACCGCCTGGCTTACCCATAGCTCCAGGGCTTCCAGGGGCGAGAGCGGTGATCCCTCTTCATCGCATATTTCCCGGGCTGAAAGGTCGTTGTTTTTAAGTCGTTCCAGCTCCCGCAACTGCGGCAGCAAGGGGTTCAGTACTGCCCGCGGATCAGGATAGCGCAGACCGGCGGTTTCCACCGGTTCGCTGAGTTGGGTCAGCAATTCCTCAATGGTTCCGAAGGGGCCGGTGAGATAAAGTAGATTGAGCAGCCGCACCAAGGGCAGGAGCGGCTGGGCCAGGAGGCGGCGGCCCTCATCGAGGGCGGCGAGCGGGGGAGGGGGTGGCGGGTTGTTCATGGTTGGAAGAAATACCTTTTTTGCCGGTAAAGCGCAAGGATCAAAGCCGGTCGCCGTCTGTTTTAGAACAGCCTGATTTGTCGGAATTATGGTGGGATTTATGGATTGACAAAGCACTATTCCGTAGCTACAAGACAATGGTTCGATGGTTTCAGGCATGATTTTTCAAATGGGGTGTTTTTGCGCCAGATGTTTTTGTCAGGGTATATAGGGGCGACTTTCGTAATTCCAATTCTATGAATATTGATAAAAGCATTGATTCATACACCCGTCTTGCCGCAATCGCGGTACTGATGGTGGTTTTAGGGATCGGCGGGCTATCACTCTTCATGGCCAGAGCCATGCTGGGCAAGATTCATCTGATCGAGACCGAGAGTCGTAATATCAGTCTGGTAAATCAGATTCAAGGCAAGACCAACAAGTTAATCTTCGCCCTTCAGATGTTCATTCTCCAGCCCGAGGCGGAATACAGCCAACGGGTGCTTGAACTCTACGAGACGATTAATCCCAAAATCCATAACTATCTCAATTACGAAAAAACCTCACCCTACCCCGAGGCCCAAGAGGAAATTCGGTTGTTGCGGCAGATCGACAACCAGCTGCATGAAATCATGAAAATTCATGCAGCGGTCATCTCCGGTGAATTCAGCGCGAGTCACTTGGTTCATCTGGATAAATATGTAAGTATGATAGAAGGGTTTGCCGGGGAGATCAACCGGCTGCATTTTGAAATCATTACCCGCAAGATTAAAAAATCAGATTTGCGGATGCGGATCATTGCGATTTTATATGTTTTTTTTGCAATGTTCGGGTTGCTGATGTTCTTTCTGCTCTATAGGCTCTATTCGCGTAACGTGGTCAGCCCGATTAAAAACCTGGCCGTAGCCACCAGGCAACTGGCCGCCGGTGACCTGAATACCCGTATGCCGGTCGATTCCCGCACGGAAATTGGTCTGCTTTATAGCTCCTTCAACCAAATGGCGAGCCAAATCCAGGAAAAGGAAAGCCGGCTACAGGATTTTAACCGGGAGTTGGAGGCAAAGGTACGGGAAAGAACCGTTGAGCTGGAAAACGCCCAGCACGAACTACTGCGGCTGGAACGTTTGGCCACTCTGGGGCAGATCGCCACCAGTGTAAATCACGAAATTAAAACCCCTCTTAACGCCTTGTCGCTTAATTTGCAATTGCTTAAGCGGGAAAAGCGCAAACTCGGAGCAGAAATCCCGGCGGGGCAAGGGCCGGACTCCATGGACGAACTCATCAGTCTGCTGGACGGCGAGATCAGTCGGATCAGCGAAATTCTGGACGAGTTCGTTAACTACGCCCGTTTCGCCAAACCCAAACTGGAGAGCAAGGCGATCAACCAGGTTGTTACCGGAGTGGTTGAACTTCTGGGGCAACGGGCGGAAAAGTCGGATATCAGGATTAGCATCGATCTGGCGTCGGAATTGCCGCCGATCATGCTCGATGAAAACAAACTGCTTCAGGCCCTGATTAATCTGGGGATGAATGCCATTGCCGCCACCCCCGCCGGTGGTGAGCTGAAATTTACCACTTTCCGCCAAGGGAATGAAATAATCCTTATGGTAGCCGATACCGGCAGCGGGATTGCCCCCGCCGACCTGTCCCGGATTTTTGAGCCGTTTTTCAGTCTCAAACCCTTGGGGATGGGCTTTGGGCTTGCCATTGTCCAGAAAATAATTGAGGATCACGGCGGCCGGATAAGTTGTCGCAGCAAGGAGCAAGAAGGCACCATCTTTGAAATTCGTCTGCCGATCCCTTGAGCGGTCCCGCCCGTCGGCCCCCTCTTGACGCCAGCGGTAAAACCCACTACATGAAACCCATGCTAAAACACGTACTGATCGTTGACGATGACAAGCTGAGCCGGGAAACCCTGGCTCGTTCCCTGGCCGAACATTACCACTGTCAAACGGCGGCCGACGGACGAGAAGCCTTGCGAATCGTCGAGGGAGGCGAGATTGACATCATCCTTGCCGATTTGATGATGCCGGGAATGAATGGCCTTAAGATGCTGGAGGAAACCGGCAAAATGGCGGAGCCGCCGATGGTGGTGATGATCACCGGGCATGGTACGGTGGAATCGGCAGTGGCGGCGATGAAAATGGGGGCCTACGATTACGTGACAAAGCCGGTGAATCTCGACCGGCTGCTGCTGTTGCTGGAAAAAGCCCTGGAAACCAAGCGTCTGCGGCAGGAAAATGTCCTGTTGCGGAATAAGCTCCAGGAACGCTACTCCCCCACCCGGATGATCGGTGCTTCTCCGGTCATGCAAAAGATTATCAGGCAAATGGAACGGATCGCCGATACCTCTACCACCGTCTTGATCGAGGGGGAGTCAGGCACCGGCAAGGAAC
>DIKC01000182.1 GCA_002421565.1 Desulfobulbaceae bacterium UBA5628
GCCGCAAGCACTGGATCGCCTACACCCTGCGGCCCAAGGGCTTTTTGGTCCTGGACGCCGGGGCCTGCCGGGCCTTGCGCGAGGGCGGCCGCAGCCTGCTCCCTTCCGGGATCGTCGAGGTGCGGGGGAGCTTCGGGGTGGGGGATCCGGTCCATTGTCTGGACCAGGCGGGGCAGGCGGTGGCGGCCGGGCTGGTTTCCTACGACGCCGAGGCGGTGCGCCGCATTCAGGGGGCGAAAACCGCGGCCATTGCCGAGCTGCTCGGCTACAAGGACAGCGACGAGGTAATCCACCGCGACAATTTAGTACTTTTGTAAGGAGTTAGCGATGAGCATGGAAGAAACTGTTATCGGACTGGCCCGGGAGACCAAGCGGGCGTCCCGGCGGGTGGCCAATCTTTCCACCACCGCCAAGAACGGGGTGCTGCGGCGGATGGCCGCAGCCCTGATCGAGCGTAAGGCATACATCCAGGCGGAAAACGAAAAGGATTTGGCGGCCGGGAGGGCCAAGGGCCTTGCCAGCGCCATGCTTGACCGCCTCGCCTTGAGCGACAAGGTGATCGCCTCAATGGTCGCCGGCCTGGAGGAAGTGGCGGCCCTCCCCGATCCGGTGGGCGAAATCGACGAGATGGTGCGGCGGCCCAGCGGCATCACCGTCGGCCGGATGCGGATTCCCCTGGGGGTAATCGGGATGATCTACGAATCCCGGCCCAACGTTACCGTCGATGCCGCCGCCTTATGTCTTAAGGCGGGCAACGGGGTGATCCTGCGGGGCGGGTCCGAGGCCATTCACTCCAACCTCGCCCTGGCCAAGGTGTTGCAGGATTGCCTGGCCGCCGAAAAGATCGAACCGGCCGCCATTCAGGTCATTCCGATCACCGACCGGGAGGCGGTCAACACCATGCTCCGGCTGGAGGAATACATCGACCTGATCATTCCCCGGGGCGGCGAGGGCTTGATCCGTTTTGTGGCCGAAAATTCCCGGATTCCGGTGCTCAAGCACTACAAGGGGGTCTGCCACGTCTTTGTCGATGAAAGCGCCGATTATGAGATGGCGGCCCGGATCGTGATCAACGGCAAGGTTCAGCGGCCCGGGGTCTGCAATGCCCTTGAAACCCTGCTGGTTCATGAAAAGACGGCGGCCGAGTTTCTGCCGCTGGTGGGGGCGCAACTGGCAACGGCCGGGGTGGAGATTCGCGGCTGCCCGGCCACCCGCGCCCTGCTTCCGGCCGCCAAGGCCGCCGCCCCCGACGATTGGGGCCGGGAATTCCTCGACCTGATCCTGGCGGTCAAGGTGGTGGCCGATCTGGACGAGGCCCTGGCCCATATCGAAGCCCACGGCTCTCAGCACACCGAGGTAATCGTCACCAACGACTACGCCCATGCCCAACGCTTCCTGCGGGAGGCGGATGCCTCTTCGGTGATGGTCAATGCCTCGACCCGTTTCAACGACGGCGGCCAGTTCGGGCTGGGGGCGGAGATCGGAATCAGCACCACCAAGCTCCACGCTTACGGGCCGATGGGGTTGCGCGAACTGACCACCCGCAAATTCATCGTGTACGGAGATGGGCAAATCAGGTCATAAAAATGTAAGCCGGATCGGGATGCTGGGCGGCACCTTCGATCCGGTGCACAACGGCCACCTGGCCCTGGCAAGGGCGGCCCGCGACGGTTTCGCCCTTGACCAGGTGCTTTTCATCCCGGCCGCCCAGCCCCCCCACAAACTGAACGAGCCGGTTTCTTCCTTCCATCACCGGGCCGCCATGCTGGAACTGGCCCTGGCCACGGAACCCGCCTTTGTCTTAAGCCGGATGGAGGAACACCGCCCCGGCCCTTCCTACAGCATCGACACCCTCCGCCAATTGCGGCAAAGCCTGCCGCCTGCCTGCCGCCTTTTTTTCATCATCGGCGCCGACGCCTTTGCCGAGATCGCCACCTGGAAAAATCACGGCGAGTTATTTTGTCACGCCGATTTTCTGGTGGCCGAGCGGCCCGACAAGAAAAAAGGAAAATGGGGTCAGACCCCATTTCCTGCATCCGATTTCCCGGCCGGCCGCATCCACCCTCTGCCTCTGGCCGGGGTGGATATTTCCGCCACCGAAGTACGCCGCTTGGCACAAAGCGGCAAATCCCTGGCCGGCCTGACCCCGGAGCCGGTGATCGTCTATATCCGCGAGCACGGTTTGTATCAGACGACCGGCTGATTTGAGGTCGGAGTGGCGGGGAATCAGGGCGTCAGGGGATATTCGGCTTCCAGTTGATGAATGGCGCCTTTGGAGGTGAGGAGGCTGGAATAGAGGGCGAAACTTGTCACCGGGAACGGTTCGCTGCGGTATAGATTGTTGCCGGCCAGGAAGCGGCCCAGCCGCGCGGCCGGAGTCTGCTGGAGGCGGGCCAGGGTGATGTGGGGCGAAAATTTGCGCGCTTCCGGTTCGACCAGACCCGGCCGCACCAGGGCGCTTTCCACCCGGCGGTAGAGGGCGGCCACCGCTGGTTCCGTTTCCCGGTCGATTCCCACCCACAACACCCGGGGCGGCCGGCGGGGCGGGAAGCAGCCCAGGCCGGCAAGCTGCATGGCAAAGGGCTTGCCCCGCACTTCGCTCAGGACCTCTTCGATTTCCCGGAAGGCGCCGCCGTCAACTTCGCCGATAAAGCGCAGGGTGAGGTGCAGTTGCTCCGGCGCCACCCACTTGGCGCCGGGCAGGCCGAAGCAGAGCGAGGCCAGCTCGGCGTTGACAGTGGCGGGCAGGTCGATGGCGGTGAATAATCGCGGCATGGCTCCGGCCTCCGATCCGATGGGAAACATCGAGCATCGGGGCGGATCGCTTGCCGGCCCGATGTCAGGCTTCCTGGAGTACTCCGTTGCGCATTATTAACATCTTTTGCGCCTCCGCCGCCATCGCGGAATTGTGGGTCACCACCACGAAGGTCACCTGCCTTTCCCGGTTGATCCGCCGGAAGAGTTCGATCATCTCGGCCTCGGTTTCCTCGTCCAGGTCGCCGGTCGGTTCGTCGGCCAGGATGATCTGGGGGTGGTTGATGAAGGCCCGGGCAATGGCGACCCGCCGTTGCTGGCCGCCGGAAAGCTGGCCCGGATAGGCCTTGAGCTTGTCCTGCAGGCCCACTGCCGCCAGCAGTTCCGCCGCTTCCCGCGCGGTTTCCTGGCGTGGTCGCGGGTCGGGGCTGAAGGCGGTGGGCAGAATCACGTTTTCGAGCGCGGTCAGGGTCGGCATCAGGCTGGCGAATTGGAAGATGAAATTGAGCTTGCGGTTCCTGAATTCGGCCAGGTCGTTGTCGCTTAATGCGAGAATATCGGTGCCGTCGATGACGATGCTGCCGGAATCGGGTCTGGTCAGCCCTCCGAGCAGGCTCAGCAGGGTCGATTTGCCGCTGCCCGAATGGCCTACGATCGATACGTAATCGCCTTTCCGGCAGGAAAAAACAGCCCCGTCAACCGCGGCCAGCCGTTCCCGGTCGGCCCGGTAGGTCTTGCGCAAATTTTGGGCGTTGATCATCATTGCTTACTCTCCTTGCCGGATCGCTTCGTATGGTTCCAGGCGGCTGCAACTGAAGGCGGGATAGAGGACTGCGATTACCCCGGTGGCGGTGGCGGCCAGCAGAGCGAGGATCGCGGCAGCGGCGATGAATTCCGGCTCCGGCCACAAATAGGGCAGTTTGAAGGCGGCCAGAAGGGGATTTTTCCACAGCAAGAGCAGGCCGCCGCCGCCGGCCACTCCGGCCAGACCGCCGATGGTGGCCAGGATTCCGGCCTCCAGGGTGATCAGGGCAAAGACCGTCCGGCGTTTGGCGCCAAGGGAGCGGAGCAGGCCGATCTCCCGTTGCCGTTCGTTGACCACCATCGAGAAGACCACCGCGATCAGGGCGATGGTCACCAGCCAGAGCGCCAGCCCGATGCCGACGATCATCCGCAGGAGGGTGAAGAGCTGGTTCTTGATCGCCCCGATCACGTCCTGGGAGGCGATCGCCCGCACCCCCTCAATTTCGTACTCCACGAACACCGCCCCCCGTTCCGGGGTGACTTCCGGCTCCAGTTGCGCCAGCACCGTGGAGATGACATCCTCGCCCACCTCGATGGCCGCGGTCTCGTCGTTGTTGCGGGATTCCCGGATCATCGCCCGGGCACTGTCCAGGGTCATAAAGATGCCGTGGTCGATGTAGTCGAAGCCGGTGTCGGCCAGGTAGCCGACCACGGTCATGGTCTGGCCGTAAAAGATCATCTGGTCGCCGATCTGGACCGGAATCGAACGGCCGATGATGATTTCGTTGCGCCCCAAGGGTTTGGCCAGCTTGTCCTTGAGCCAGGGGGTGACGGTAAAATCGTTCTCCGGATCGAAGCCGATCAGGAACGCATCCACCGGACTGCAGCACTGGAAGGTGCTGAGGCTGAGAAAGATTTGCGGCGAGGCCCGCTTGACCCCTTTTATCCCTAATACCTTGTCGAAGACCTCGGCCGGCATGTAGGAGGCGGAGGGCCGGCCCGCGATCATGGTGGTGCGGGCCTGCTCTTCATGGCCTGCGGGCACGATCATCAGATCGGCCCCCAGCCGTTGCGAGCCTAGGCCGATGCTGGTGGTCACTCCCTTCAGGCTTACCGCTCCGGCAAAGAGCAGGCCGGCCACCAGGGCCACGGCAAGCGCCAGAGCGATACTGCGCGACAATTTTCTGCGGATGTTTTTCAGGGCCAGAGCGATGATCGGCACGTTTCACTCCTTGCGGTTAAAAAAAAGAAGGCCCGCCGGAGGGATGGAGGGCCTTCTCCCAGGGTTATGAAAGCGGGCCCGCCGAAGGATGGCGGGCCCGTGTCTGGGCCGTTTAACATGAATGTCGCTATTTCCAAACGGCCTGGGCGCCGCAGATGAACACTTCCCGTCCGGGTTTTACTTCCGGGTCAACCCCATTGGCATTATGGCAACCGGCGCACATGGAAATGGTGCCGATCGATTTTTTGGTTTCCAGGTTGAAGACCACGTATTCGGAATCCTTGAATTCCTTGGCCGGCACCCTTCTTACCGCCACAATGGCGTATTTTTCGTCCGGGGTCAGCACTACGTCATGGGCGTCGTAATTGGGGCCGAGGACGATCTTATCGGTGATTTTCTTGCTCTTGGCGTCGATGATCCGGAAATTGCCGTTGGCGTCCGGGCTCATCGAACCGGTGGAGGCTTGATAAAGCCGTTCGCCGTTCGGGCTCCAGCGCGCCCGATGGAGGAACTCGCCGCCGATCTCGATCTTGTTTTTCTGCTTATGAGTTTTGGCGTCATAGACATAGAGGGCTGACTCCTTCATGTCGGTGGTCCAGACCTCGTCCTTGTTGGCGGTGACCTGCACCCCGCAGAGGTAGGTGGTTTTGTAGAGCCGGTCCATGAGTTTGGCTTCCTTGGGGTTGTCGACATCCAGCACATGGATATCGCCGAAGGACATGGAGGTGAGATAGAGCTTGCCGTCCGGGCCCATGTGGCTGCCGCAGCTCTTGCTGACCTCTTTCATCCATTTCTTTTCCGCGATCACTTTCGGTTCGTCGCCGCTGATGTCCACGGTGTAAAGGGTGCTGTCCCAGGTGGGGTAGTAGATGGTCTTCTTGTCGTGGGAAAGCTCGATGGCATCGGCCCCGTCGTTGTTGGGCAGGGGCATACGGCCGGCGATGGAGCCGGAAACCATCTGGCGGTCGGCATCGATGGTGATGTTGGTGAAGACCATGTGGCCGCCCCGGGTGGCGGAATAGAGTTTGCCCTGGTAGATTTTGCCGGCGGCCGGGGCGTCTTCCGGCATGGCCAGAAAAGCTCCCAGCCCGAGCATGGCGGTGGCCGCCACTACGGTTGCGGTACGGATTCCCTTGCCTTTCAATCCAATCATTGTTGCCTCCCTTCTTGAATTTTTTTATCGGCTTGACCATTAGCCGCAGTGATGTGAGGGACTTTCGTCCTCCTCTCCGTAGCCGTTCTCATAGGCAATAAATATGCCGACTTTGTGGTATGGCAGAAAATTATTTCGCTGGTTGTAAAAACGCCCCGGCCGGGGCGTTGGGGGTAGTGAAACCTTCAACGGGGGAACGGGGACAGATTTTAAATCTGTCCCCGTTCCCCCGTTGCCAATCGGAAATTGCGGCAAAATGCCCAGGCGGAATACCTGAGGTGGGCGTTTTACTCTACCAGCATGCCCCAGCGGGAGAGTTTGCGGCGGAGGGTGCTGTAGTCGATGTCGAGCAGGCGGGCGGCCCGGCTTTTGTTGCCCTCCACCGTCTGGAGCACGTTTTCGATGTGGGTCTTTTCCAGTTCCGCCAGGGTCAGGGCCACGGGATAGGGGGAGGGCGTCTCCAATCGCCGGGCGGCTGGGGTCTTGACTTCGGCCGGGAGATCGTCGGCAATGATGGTCTCGCCATCGGTGAGGGTGATCGCCCGTTCCAGCACGTTTCCCAGCTCCCGGACATTGCCCTCCCAGGCGGCCCGGAGCAGCAGATCATCGGCCTCCCGGCTGATCCCGCGAATGGTCTTGCCGGTTTTGGCGGCGAATTTGCCGATGAAATACCGGGCCAGGAGGGGGATGTCGTCCCGCCGTTCCCTGAGCGGCGGGATTTCCAGGGGGATGACGTTGAGCCGGTAGTAAAGATCCTTGCGGAAGGCGCCCCGTTCCGTCGCTTCCTTGAGGTCTTCGTTGGCGGCGGCGATTACCCGCACCTCGACGCTGATCGTCTCCTTGCCGCCCAGCCGCCGGAAGTTTCTTTCCTGGAGAAAACGGAGCAGCTTGACCTGCATGGCCGGGCTGATGCTGCTTACCTCGTCGAGCAGCAGGGTGCCGCCCCCGGCCGCCTCGCACAGCCCGATCTTGCGGGCCACCGCCCCGGTAAAGGCGCCTTTTTCATGGCCGAAGAGTTCGGATTCCAGCAGTTCGTCCGGCAGCGCCCCGCAGTTGATGGCGATAAAGGGCTGGGCCGCCCGCCGGCTGCGGTAGTGAATATCCTTGGCGATCAGTTCCTTG
This sequence comes from Desulfobulbaceae bacterium UBA5628, assembly GCA_002421565.1. Taxonomy (GTDB): domain Bacteria; phylum Desulfobacterota; class Desulfobulbia; order Desulfobulbales; family Desulfurivibrionaceae; genus UBA5628. The sequence goes on from DIKC01000182.1 coordinate 6,996, forward strand.
CCCACCCCGGACTCGCCGATCAGAAGGACGGTGCCGTCGCTCTCCCGGATTTTTGCGACCAGGGAAAGAATCCGTCGCATGGCCGGGCTGACCCCGATGATCTCCGGGGCCTGGGAGCCGCCGGCCAACTGCCGCCTGAGACCGCGATTTTCCAGTTTCAGCTTCCGGGTTTCGGCCGCCCGGGCCACGATGATCTGCAACTGTTCCGGGTCAAAGGGTTTGGGGATGAAGTCGTAGGCCCCGGCCTTGATCGCGGTGACCGCCGAGGCCACCGAGGCGTAGGCGGTGATCACGATGATCACCAGATCCGGGTCCAGGGCCTGGGCCGCCTTGATCAGCCGCAGGCCGTCGATCTCCGGCATGTTGAGGTCGGTGATGATGATGTCCGCCGGCTCACCTTGTTGCAGTCTCTGGAGGGCGGCGGGGGCCGAATTGAACAGTTCGAGCTCGTAACCCTCCGGCGTCAGGGAGCGGCGGAGGATGGTCAGCATGGTCTCCTCGTCGTCAACGGCGATGATTTTCAAGGCTTTATCCATTCGATTCTCCTCGCGGCAGTCGCAGGCGGAAGGTGCTGCCCACTCCCGGGCGGCTTTCCATCCTGATTTCGCCGCCGTGGTTTCTGATGATCCCGTGGCATATTGCAAGACCCAGGCCAGTGCCCTCTCCGGTTTTTTTGGTGGTGAAAAAGGGGTGGAAGATGTGTTCCTGGTCTTCCTTGGCAATGCCGTAGCCGTTGTCGGCCACCGCGATTTCCACCATTTCCCGGTCACCGGCGGCAGTAATGGTGATGGTGCCGCTCTCGCTGATCGCCTGGAGTGCGTTGATCAGGAGATTTTGCAGCACCTGGCTGATCTGGAGGGGGTCGATCGCGACCAGCGGCAGGTCGGGCGGGATTTCCCGTGCAATGGTAATCGCCTTGGCCTGGTGCCGGATCCGGACCAGATTGATGGTCTCCTCGATCAGCGGCCCGATTGCGGTCGGTTCCTTGCGGGGCGGCGATTGCCGCGCATAGGAGAGCAGGTCCTGGACGATCCGGGCGCAGCGCTGGGCATTGTCGATGATCGATTCAAGATCCTCCCCGGTGTCGGGGGCAAGCTGGTTCCGGCGGGCCAGCTTGGCAATGCCGATGACATTGGCGAGGGGATTGTTGACCTCATGGGCGATGCCGGAAGCGAATTCGCCGATTGCGGCCAGCCGTTCCGCCTTGGCCAGCCGTTCCTCGACAATCCGCAGGCGGCTGATGTTTTCCGCCATTTCATTGAACTCCCGGGATAACTCCCCGATTTCATCCTCGGAATCGACCTTGATCCGGTGGTTGAACTCCCCCCGGCCGATCCGTTCCGCCCCTTGCCGCAGCCTGGTCAGGGGGCCGGTCACCTTCCGCATGGTGAGAAAGAGCAGGGTGATGGAAACGGCCAGGATCGCGAACAGCAGCATCGCCAGGGTGAGATGGGCCTTGAGGATAATGGCCGGCAACAGGTTGGGTTGGAGGATCAGGGCCGAGCCCAGGGCAAGACCGGCCCGGTCGCTGAGCGGGAAGCTGCCGCTCAGATATTCCCGGTCGGCCAGGGAGATGGCCCCTTCCGGGGCGGCCGCCGCTGCCGGTCCCGGCCGGCCGGGAGGGAGGTCGGGCAGGGTGGAGATGATGACCAGGCCCTCGGCGTCCAGGAGAATGATCTCGGTATCGCTCAAAGCCTTGATCTTGCCGAGCAGTTCCTGGTCCAGGCGAATACCGGCGGTGATCGTGCCGATCAACTGCTTTTCATGGTAGAAGATCGGCTCCGAGGCCTTGATGATGAAGAGGTGCTCGGCGGTCAATTCCAATCCGGCCGCCCCCTTGCCTTGCAGGGCGCTGGCGATGATGGGGTCGGCGGCGCGATCCTGGTCGAACTGGGCGGGCAGTTCGGCGGCCGCCACCACCCGCCCTTGGCTGTCCCCGACCTCCACCGAACCGAGCCCAAAGGAGTAGTAGAGGCGGGAGGCGGCCCGCAAGGGGTGTTCCCGTTCGCCGGCCAGTTCGGTGTGGTAAAAGAGGGAGTCCTTCAATTCCCGGTCGTCGCTGAACAGTTTGGCGTAATCTTCCACCCGCCGCTGGTAGTCGTGGACGATCTTGAGCGCCAGTTGGCGGGTGTTGGCAAGATGCCGCTGCTGCTGGCCGAGGAGGCTGGTCTCAAGCAGATGAACCACTGCCGGCATGATGGTGACCATTACCAGCAAGATGATCAGCATCAGGGCGGCGGTGATTTTGTAGCGGATGGGGAGGCGACGCCAGAAGCGGCTCATGGCGGGCCGGTCCTGACCCGGCCGAAGTTGCGGCCGATGATTGCCTGGCCTGCGGGGCTCAGGACAAAGTCGATGAATTGCCTGGTAAAGCCGGAGGGTTGGCCTTTGGTGAGGATGGCGAGATCGCCGACCAGGGGGTAGCGGCCGGCTTCCACTTCCGCCGGGGTGGCCTCCCGGCCATCGACCCGGAGGCTTTTCACCGCCGCGCCTACGCTCAAAACCTTGCTGACCACCCCCAGGGCGGCCGGGAATTTCTCCACGTAATCGATGATTTCCTGATCGGTGTTGACGATAATCGCCTTTGGCGCCAAAGGTCCGCTCAACCCCAGCACCTCTCTTACCGGTTCGGCCATATCCCGGCAGTGGTCGCGAAAGACCAGGGCAATGGGGCGATCCGGGCCGCCCACTTCTTGCCAGTTGGTGATCTCGCCGCGATGGATGGCGGCGATCTGTTCCAAGCTGAGATCGGTCAGGGGATTTTGCCGGTTGACCAGCGCCGCTTTGATGTCAATGGCCACCCGGTGGGTTACCAGATCATATTTGTCGCTGGTGGCCTGGTCAAGGGGGCAGCAGATGCCGCCCATCTGATAGCGGTCCTTGACCACCACCGCGATCCCGTCCCGGCAGCCGCCGCCCTTGACGATCAACGGCAGCCCGGTTTTGCGGTGGAAGGCGCGGGCCAATTCTTCCAAGGCGCCGTGGGTCAGGATATGGGTGCCCTGGTAGCCGAACTGGGCGGCGGCCGCAGGCAGCCAACCCGTCAACAGCAGGGCCAGCGTCAACAAGCAGGTGGGTCGCCATTTCTCGCGCATCAGATAATCCTCACCTGGACCGTTTCCACGAATTTGCCGCCGGCCAGGATGTCGGAGAGGACGATGATCCGGTCGCCGGGCTTGATCAGCTCCTTTTTCAGCAATTGTTCGGTGGCCCGCTGGATGGAAACCTCCGGGTCGCTGGAAAGTTTTACCAAGAGGGCGTGGACCCCCCAGTAAATCCCCAGCCGCCGCCGGACATGGGTGGTGTTGGTGAAGGCGAAGATCGGGGAAGCGGGCCGGCAATTGGACAACAGCGCGGCCATCAGTCCCCGTCTGGTGATGACCAGGGTCCCGGCAGCCCCCAGGTTGTTGCCCAGGATCGCGGCGCTGCGGGAAATTTCCACCTTGGAACGGATGCGGGCCGCCGCCTGCGGACCTTCGTTTCCTTTGCTCCCGGCGCAGTAAGGTTCCCCGGCGTCTGCTCCCACAGGGCTGTTCAGCTCCTGGTGCCTTTCGATCCGTTTGGCCACCACGTCCATGACCTCCAGGGCTTTGAAGGGATAACGGCCGGTGGCGGTTTCGCCGGAAAGCATGATGGCATCGGTTCCCTGCTGAACGGCATGGGTGATGTCGGTGACTTCGGCCCGGGTCGGAGTGGGGTTGACGATCATCGATTCCAGCATGTGGGTGGCCACCACCACCGGTTTGCCTGCCCGCCGGCATTTTTTGACGATTTCGTCCTGCAAAAGCGGCACTTCCTCGTAGGAGAGTTCCGCCCCCAGATCCCCCCTGGCGATCATGATGCCGTCGGCCACGGCAATGATTGCATCCAGCTCCGGGATGGAGGCGGCGCTTTCAATCTTGGCCAGAATTTCCACGGCCACCCCCTGCTCCTGCAGGTGATGCTGCAGCTCGATGATCGGCTGGGCAGTCCGGACAAAGGACAGGGCGATGAAATCGATGCGCTGCGCGATCCCGAAATCGATGTCCAGCCAGTCCTGCTCCGTGATGGCGGGCAGGGCCGCGCTTTTGCCCCGGACATTGAGATGCCGCCGCGAACC
>DIKC01000194.1 GCA_002421565.1 Desulfobulbaceae bacterium UBA5628
GGTCGTTCTGACCGTTGATTCCCTCAAAGGAGATGTTCTGGAATCGTTCTCCATCAGGGTTGCCGAAACGTGGAAAATAGGCCTGAAAGGCAAGGACAACGGGGTCATCCTGCTGGTGGCGAAAAATGAGCGTAAGACGAGACTGGAGGTCGGCCGCGGCCTTGAAGGAAAGTTGACGGACCTGACGGCGGGGCGGATCGTGCAGCTTGTGATCAATCCGCAGTTCAAGCGGGGCGATTTTGATGCCGGGTTCCTGTCGGGTGTCCGGGCCGTCATCGACGCAACGCGCGGCGAGTTCAAAGCCGATCAGGCAAGGCGCACCTCTTCAAGCAGGGGAATGGTTTCGTCATTCATGCCGCTCATCGTTTTCGGCGCCCTATTCCTTCTTGTTCTGGGCAGGATCTCCCGTTACCTCGGTGGTGCCGCGGGGCTGGTCGGTTTTCCGCTTGTCGGCGCGGGCCTGGGATTATCGGTACCGGCGATCCTTTTCCTCGGTTTGATCGGCCTGGTCCTGGGAATATTCCTTCCCATTGTCTTTGGAGGGCCCTTTACCAGAGACGGCGGGTACCGCCACAATGTGTGGGGTGCGGGCGGCGGTTTCGGCAGCGGTAGTTTCGGTGGTGGCGGTTTTGGTGGCGGTGGCGGCGGCTTTGGGGGTGGCGGCGCCTCGGGGGGCTGGTGATGAAAGGTTATTCAAAAGCAGGGTATTTTTTTAATGCTGTCGAAAAAGAAGCCATTGAAGCGGCAGTGCGCGGGGCCGAATCACGCACCATCGGCGAGATCGCCGTCATGGTCGTGGATGCAAGCAGCCGGTACAGGGAGGCTGAGGTCCTGGGCGGCATCACGCTGGGCAGCATCCTTGCTTTTCTCGCTGCGGTTTTTTTTCTGGATGAGTCCATCTGGTGGTATGTTCCCCTCACCTTTCTCTTGTTTTTTCCCGCCTGGCTGCTTTTCAGGAAAATACCGGCCCTGAAAATCCATTTTGCGAACCCGGCCCGCCGGGAGCTCGCCGTTCAGGGAAGGGCGCTCCGGGCGTTCTACGAGAAGGGTCTTTACAGGACGGCCAAAAACACGGGCGTTCTCTTTTTTATCTCCATTCTCGAACGGAAGGTGTGGGTGCTGGCCGATAAAGGCATCTACGAAAAGATCACCCAGGCCCGGCTCAACGACATTGCAAAAGCCGTATCGGATGGAATCAGGCAGGGACGGGCTGCAGAGGCGCTCGCCGCAGCGATCCGTGAGGCGGGCGAACTTCTCGGGGAGCATTTCCCGATCGTCGATGGCGACACGAATGAATTACCTGACGCGATCATGGCTGAAGGCAATCCCGATGACGATTGAATCCGACCTCAAGAACCGTTCCCGACATTTCAACCCTTAACGAAAACAACTTTGTGAAAAGTTTATTACCCCTCTCCTGGCGGAAGGGGAAAGCGGGCGGATAACATGGCGCTGCAGGATAAGTTAAACATTCTAAGAAGTAACATCCGCCGGATGCAGAGCATTGCCGTGGCCTATTCGGGCGGTGTGGACAGCACCTTTCTGCTGAAGATGGCGCATGACACACTGAAGGAAAACGCCGTCGCCCTGACGGCCCGCTCCGCCACATACCCTGAAAGGGAGTTCCATCAGGCCTCCGAATTCGCGCAAAAGATCGGGGCAAGGCACGTTGTGATCGATTCGGAAGAATTGGAAATAGACGGCTTTTCGGATAACCCGCCGAGTCGGTGCTACCTCTGTAAAAAAGAGCTTTTTTCGAAAACCCTCCAGTGGGCGCGGCAAAACGGCATCCGGCATGTTGCCGATGGTTCCAATACAGACGATCTTGGCGATTATCGCCCGGGGAGGCAAGCCTCAAAGGAACTGGGCATTGTCAGCCCCCTACAGGAAGCCGGCCTGAACAAGGACGATATCAGAATCTTGTCGAAGGCGCTGGGACTGCCCACGTGGGATAAGCCGGCCTTCGCCTGCCTGGCGTCGCGTTTCCCCTACGGGCAGAAGATCACGAGGGAAAGTCTGCAGCAGGTGGACCAGGGGGAGCAGTTTCTGCTCGATCTGGGATTCAGGCAGGTCAGGGTCCGCCATCACGGCAATGTCGCGAGGCTGGAAGTATCGGCCGAGGAGCGCAGCAAGTTCTTTGATGCGGCTTTAATGGACAGGATTTATGAAAAATTCCGGCAACTTGGGTTTTTGTACGTTTCACTTGATCTCAAGGGATACCGAACGGGAAGCCTCAATGAAGCGATCGATACAGGTAAATCAGCAAAAGAACGGTGAAAGATGAGACCTTGAAAAATGGCTCTGCCGCGGCTCAAAATCTTTCATTCGCCGCTTGCGGACCATTTTTCAGCCGTTGTGTCAAACTCTCCAATTTTCATTCTCAGGACAAATAACGGCTGAGCCGGCCCTGCTCTGTTATCAACGCAGTTTGTTGATCATGGAGGCCATGTACCCGGCGCCGAAACCGTTGTCGATATTCACGACGCAAACACCGCCGGCGCAACTGTTGAGCATGGCCAGAAGCGCGGCCAGACCCTTAAAGCTCGCGCCGTAACCGACGCTGGTCGGAACGGCGATGACGGGCTTGTCCACCAGACCGCCGACGAGGCTCGGCAGGGCGCCTTCCATGCCGGCCGCGACAACGATCACCTTTGCGCCCCGGATCAGATCGAGTTTGTCGAACAGGCGATGGACGCCGGCCACGCCGACATCGACGATTCTCTCCACGCGATTCCCGAAAAGTTCGGCCGTGACGGCGGCTTCCTCGGCGACGGGCAGGTCCGACGTTCCTGCCGTAACCACGGCAATATAACTGTCCGGGGTTTCCATCTGGATTCTTTTAACCGTGATGGCTCCGGACAGCGGATGATAGACGGCTTCCGGACAGGTCTGACAGATTTCCGCAAACAGCGCCTCGCCGGCCCGCGTGGCCAGGATGTTCGTGTTCCTCTCGAACATGGCTTGAAAGATCGTTTTAACCTGTTCGGCCGTCTTTCCGGGGCAGAAAATAACCTCCGGATAGCCGACCCGCAACTCCCGGTGCGTATCGAGCTTGGCGCATCCGAGATCCACATAGGAAAGATCCTTGAGCCGGGCCATCCCTTCAGCGACCGTGATCCGGCTGCCCCGGATGTCCTCAAGCAGGGTTTTCAACTTTTCAGTGTTCATGTTTCCAACTTTTCCTAAAGGCCTTATATGACGATCTCGTCCAAAGTCTATCTTCCCAAAACATCAATCATCCCCGTATAAAA
>DIKC01000113.1 GCA_002421565.1 Desulfobulbaceae bacterium UBA5628
GGGAAAACTGGGCCACCATCCAGGAATGGTATCTGGCCCTGCGAGAGGAAAATCTGGTATGAGTTTTGACACCGATCCGGCCCGCCATCAAAAGGTGCTGGCCACCTGCGGCGATGTGCCGGCCGAACGCCCCTCCTTTGCCATTTCCCTGCCGGAAGTGGGAATCAGCAACAAAACCGTCTGGGTCACCCTGCCGCCGGGGCGGCTGCCTTTTTCCCTGACCCTTGATGTTGATCTTGCCGCCGACCGCCGGGGCATCCATATGTCCCGGCTGGAAGAGGCGATCACCCTGCTCCATGAACGCCCCTTTGCCGATCTCAGGGAATATGGTGTCGCCCTGCTGCGGGAAACCCTGCGCACCCAGGAGGCGAACCAGGGGCGGGTTGAGTTGCGCGGGCTGCTTCCCTGGTCGCGTCCGGCCAAGGTCAGCGGTCGGATTTCCCTGGACAGTCTGGAGATCAGTTGCCGGGTGGAAGGGTGCTTGCCGGCCCCCTTGCTGGAAATCGGGGTCGGGGTTCATCATCTCACTGCCTGCCCCTGTACCCAGGCCTACAACCGGGTCTGGTTCGATCTGGCCGCATATCCCGCCCCGCTGGCCACCCATTCTCAACGTTCCTTCACCACCCTGCGGCTGAGCGCGGCCGGGGACGAGGCCGCGGCGTTGCCGGCCTACGACGAACTCCTTGCCTGTTTGGCCGCGGCCCTTCATCTTACCCAGGATTTGCTGAAAAGGCCGGATGAGGCCGAGTTGGTGCGGCAGGCCCATATCCAGCCCCAGTTTGCCGAGGATGCGGTGCGGGAAACCGCCCGGGCGGCCGGGCAATGTTTCGGCCATTTGGCTGCTGCCACCCGGGTGGTAATTGAAAGCGTCAGCCTGGAGAGCATTCATATCCATGACGTGCGCTGCCGTCTGGATACCACCCTGGCCGCGATCCGGGCGGCCATGACCAGCGGGCCATGAACCGGGCCGACCATCATTTTCTGGAACAGGACTGGCTGGCCGCCTATCCCTTGCCCTTGCGCCAGGCCTTGGCGGAGCTGCTGAGCGAGCCGGACGATCGCTTGCGGCCATTGTGTTACGTGGCGGGCGGGGCGGTGCGGGACTGGCTGCTGGGGCGGCTGGCCCATGATCTTGATTTTACCCTGTCGGCCGGGGCAATAGCCTTTGCCCGCCGGTTGGCGGCCCGCCTGGGCGGGGCCTTTGTTTTGCTCGATCAGGATGAGGATGTGGCCCGGGTGGTCTGGCAGGGATTGGAGCTCGATTTTTCCGGTTTTCGTCAGGGAAGCAGCACCATTGAGGAAGACCTGGGCTACCGCGATTTTACGGTCAACGCCCTGGCGGTACAGGTTGATCCGGCTTCCGGCGCTTTGCTTGCGCCTTGGACCATCATTGACCCCACCGCCGGTTTGGCCGATTTGCGGGCCGGGATTATCCGGCCGGCCGGACCCGCTTCCCTGGCCGACGACCCCCTGCGCCTGCTGCGGGCCTATCGCTTCCGGGCCGAATTGGGCTTTACCCTTGAAGCCGATACCATCGCCCGCATCCGGGCCTCGGTTGCCGCTATCCAAGGGGTGGCGGCCGAGCGGATCACCCAGGAGTTCGACCGGATCATGGCTGCGCCGCACGGGGCCGGGGTGGTGGCGGAGATGGCGGAATCCGGGCTGCTGTTTACCGTTATCCCGGAATTGGCGGCCGGAAGCGGAATGGCCCAGCCTGCCAGCCATCATCTCGATGTGGCCGGCCACGCCCTGGAAACCCTGGCCAGCATGGAAGCCGTACTCGCCGATCCGGCCCGGTTTTTTCCGGCCGAGCATGATGAATTGTTGCCCTATCTGACCGCTCCCGGCCGCCTGGTGATGCTCAAGTGGGCGGCCCTGCTCCATGACCTGGGCAAGCCGGCGGCCCATCGTCTGCGGGGCGGGCGGATCACCTTTTACAACCATGATCGAATCGGGGCCGAGTTGGGGCGGGCGGTGGCCGAACGTCTCCGTTTCAGCCGGGAGAGAAGGAACGCCCTCTGTCGGCTGATCGGTCATCACATGTGGCCCTTTCATCTCAACAATAGTCGTCGCAAGACCGGGATCACCGCCCGCGCCTCTCTGCGGCTGATTAAAAGCATCGGCGACGACCTGCCCGGCCTTTTTCTGCTGGCCATGTCCGACAGCCTGGCCGGGCAGGGGCCACAAAAACCGGCCGGGATGGAAGCGGCCCTGGCGGATCTCTACCGGGAAATCATGCTGGTGGCCCGTCAGCGGGTAAGACCCCTGCTGGCCCGGCCGCCGCTGCTCAACGGCCATGATTTGCAGCGTCTTTTCGGACTGGCGCCGGGGCCGGGGCTGGGCCGCTTGCTGGCCGGTCTGGAGCAGGCCCAGGTGGAGGGGTTGGTCAATTCCCGGCAGGAAGCGGAAAAGTGGGTGGCAAAAACGATTGACGCTGACAATGTTGGCAAGGTACCTTGAAAAGATGAATCATGCCATGAACAATAAAACTCCGCGCGGTCCCTATTGCACGGTCGGCAGCGATCTTGCCACCCGTGATCTGGCCGAGACCCTCAACCATCACCTGCTCAGCTTTCTCGGCCGCGACCCGGCCCGAGCCGGCAACCGGGAGATTTACAAGGCGGTGGCCTATACGGTGCGCGACTTTCTTATTGAGCGTTGGGTCAAGACCCAGAAGGAATTCTACGCCAAGGGCCGCAAACGGGTCTATTATCTTTCCCTGGAATTTCTCATCGGTCGTTCCCTGGGCAACAGTCTGGTCAATCTCGGCCTTTACGATCAGTTCGCCGAGACCCTCAAGGAAATGGGCTACGATCTGGAGGAGGTGCGGGAGGAAGAAGAGGATGCCGCCTTGGGCAACGGCGGTCTCGGCCGCCTGGCCGCCTGCTTTCTCGATTCCATGGCCACCCTGGGGATTCCGGCTTACGGTTACGGCATCCGTTACGAATACGGCCTTTTTTATCAGCGATTGCTGGATGGTTTCCAGGTGGAGCATCCGGACAGTTGGCTCCGTTACGGATCGCCCTGGGAGTATGAACGGCCGTGGAATCTCTATCCGGTAAAGTTTTACGGCCGGGTCCAGCATTACCGCGACCAGGACGGGGTGCTCCGCCATGAATGGGTGGAGACCGAAGAGGTGATGGCCATGGCTACCGATTTGCTGGTGCCGGGCTTCAACAACGATTCGGTGATCAATATGCGGCTCTGGGTGGCCAAGGCCTCCCGTGATCTCGATCTGGTCTCCTTCAACCGGGGCGATTACGTGGCCGCGGTTCAGAACAAGGTCAAGTCGGAAACCATCTCCAAGGTTCTTTATCCCTCCGACGACATCCGCGAGGGCCAGTCGCTGCGTTTCCGCCAGCAGTATTTTTTCGTGGCCGCCACCTTCCAGGACATTCTTCGGCGCTACAAGAAAAAGCATCGGGACTTTGCCGGTTTTGCCGAGGAAGTGGCGGTTCAGTTGAACGACACCCATCCCAGCATCGCCATCCCCGAACTGATGCGGCTGCTGGTCGATATTGAGCTGCTGCCCTGGGAAAAGGCCTGGGATATCTGCGTCAAGACCTTTGGCTACACCAATCACACCCTGATGCCCGAGGCCCTGGAAACCTGGCCGGTGGAGCTTTTCGGCCGGGTGCTGCCTCGTCATCTGGAGATTGTTTACGAGATCAATCGCCGTTTTCTGGAGCAAGTGGCGGCCCGCTGGCCCGGTGACGTGGAGAAGCTGCGCAACATGTCCCTGATCGAGGAAGGGCCGGTAAAAAAGGTGCGGATGGCCTATCTCGCCATTGTCGGCAGCCATTCGATCAACGGGGTGGCCGAACTCCATACCCATCTCCAGAAGACCAGGATTTTCAAAGATTTTTACGAGTTTTTTCCGGAGCGCTTCAATAACAAGACCAACGGCATCACCCAACGCCGCTGGCTGCTCAAGAGCAATCCCGGTCTGGCCGGATTGATCACCAACCATGTCGGCGGCGACTGGGTGACCGAGCTCGACGTTCTCCGGCGACTGGAGCCGCTGGCCGGTAAAAAGGATTTTCAGCGGCAGTGGCTGGCGGTGAAACGGCACAACAAGGAGCGGCTGGCGGTTTTGATCAACAATGAATGCGGGGTGCGAGTGGACCCGGACTCACTCTTTGATGTGCATGTCAAGCGGATTCATGAATACAAACGGCAGTTGCTCAATATCCTCCACGTGATCATCCTTTACCGGCGGATCATCAGCGGTACCAACGGCAGCGCCCCGCCCCGCACCGTGATTTTCGCGGGCAAGGCGGCCCCTTCCTATGTCAAGGCCAAGCTGATCATCAAACTGATCAACTCGGTGGCCGAGGTGGTCAACAACGATGCCCGGATCGGTGAGCGGCTCAAGGTGGTCTTTATTCCCAATTACGGGGTTTCCCTGGCTGAGAAGATCATTCCGGCCGCCGATCTTTCCGAGCAGATCTCCACCGC
>DIKC01000069.1 GCA_002421565.1 Desulfobulbaceae bacterium UBA5628
CACGAACATGCCGGTCTCGCCCAGGAAGGCGCCGGCCGCCACCACCGCCCCGGTGGCGTCGATGGTGCCGCCGATCCAGGCCCCGCCCAGCACCGGGTGCATCCCCACCGCCACGATGAAGGTGGGGAGGGCGATCATCATCACCGCGGTGAAGAGCATGGACATCCCGATGGCGATGGTCAGCTCCTCTTTTTTGGCCCGGCAGGCCGACGCCGTCGCGATGGCCGCCGACACCCCGCACACGCACATGTCCGAAGAAACGGTGATGTTGAGGGTCTTGGACTCCATCTTCAAAATATTCTGGCCGAACCAGTAGGTGACGATCAGGACGATGGGGGTCACTACCCAGGCCACGAAGATGCCGGGAATGCCGATGGCTACCAGCTTGCTGAAGAGAATTTCCGCCCCCAGCAGGACCAGGCCGGTCTTGATGAAGTATTCGGTCTGTAATGCCGATTGCACGAATTTGGGGGTGCCCACCGTGTTGCTGATCAGCATCCCGCCCAGGATCGCCCAGATGATGGCGCCGAAACCGTAGTGGCGGAGGGTGTTGTTGTTGCCGATGATGTAGGCGATCACCGCCAGCAGGAAGAGGAACCAGAAACCCTTTATGAACTGGATGGTGTCGATGTTCATGAAGCGGGTGCCGATGGAGAAGAAGAGCATGAGCAGGATCATCGCCCCGATCAGGTAGGGCACCTTGTTGTAGCCCTTGGCCTTGGTCTTGGCGCCGGCCTTTTTCTCCGCTTCCCGGGCCTTGCGCCAGGCGGAAACCGCCGCCGCCGCCTCTTTGTTCAGGGCGTCATTGCCGAAGCCGGCCCCGGCCGCCATTGCCTGGGCCGCTTGGGCCGCCGCCAGGGCGGTCTTGGTCTTTTCCTGGGCCTCCTGGAAGGCGGGCATTGCCTTGGAGTTGCGGGCCTCGGCCGCCTCCTGGCTCAGGTAGAGGGATTCCAGCGGATTGCTGCTCCAGCGCCCCGGAAAGGCCAGCCATTTGGCGATGGTTTTACCGTGTGGTTCGTTTCTGGCCCGCAACCCCTTTTTTTGATCGTTGGCCTTATGCCATTCAATAGTGCGAAAGGGTGCTTTAGCCTCCTCCGCCGCCATAATCGCCCCCGCCTTGGCGAGTTTTTCATTCATCTCGGCCGGGGGCCGGGGCAGAAAAATGAACAGCCCCGCGATCAGGATCGCGCAGCCGAGCCAAATCGCCCACCAGTCTTCCTTTTTCCACATTTCCGACCATTCCCATTTGCCGCGATCGACCACCACCTCGGATGCCTGATTTGCCGCTGCCATGAGTACCTCCCTGGAGTTTGGATTTGCTTGCCGGATGGCCTTAGCACCATGATCGGGCTGATGTTTAGCAAGAAACAGGCCAGGCCCGGCAAATCGCGGCTTGGCTGGTAACTTGTTGATAAATAAAGAATAAAAAAAATAATGCCGGAGGCAGCGGGAGGGTGATTGGCGCCAACTTGCGGCGCCAGTGCCGCCGCAAGTTGGCGCCGGCCTGCTCGGGTCGCCGGTGATCGGGGGCCTTGGACGCCGCATGTGCGGGCGGTCAGGCCGGATCGTGTCGCCGCTTTATCTTCTGCATGGCGGTGCGGCTGATCCCGGACAATTCGGCGGCCCGGGTGATGTTGCCGCCGGTGGCGGTCAGCAGCCGTTCCAGATAGCGGGCGGTGAAGTCCCGGAGCAGTTCCGCCTTGCTTTCCTTGTAGGGGCGGATTTCCTCCGGGAGGAGCGGGCGGCCCGCGACCGTTGTCGGCCAGTCCGCAGGCGGGCAGGCCGACAGACGGGCCAAATCGTCGGCCCGGATCGTGGCGCCGGGAGCAAAGATCATCAGTTGCCGGACGCAGTTTTGCAATTCCCGGACATTGCCGGGCCAGGAGCGGCCCTGGAGAATGGCCAGGCTTTCCGGGCTGAAGCGTTTGCCGGGCAGCCCGGTTTCACAGCAGGTCTGCTCAAGGAAGTGGGTCGCCAGGAGGGGGATGTCCTCCCGCATTTCCCGCAGGGGCGGGGTGTTTACCTCAATCACATTGAGCCGGTAGAACAGGTCCTCCCGGAAGCTGCCGTCAGCCAGTTTACGTTCCAGGTCGCGATTGGTGGCGGCAATGACCCGCACGTTCACCCGCCGGCTTTTGTCGGCCCCCAGGGGTTTGATTTCCTGTTCCTGGAGAACCCGGAGCAGTTTGCTTTGCAGCCCCACCGGAATATCGCCGATTTCGTCCAGGCAGATGGTGCCGCCGTCGGCTTCCGCGAAGAGGCCGGGATGGTCGCGCTCCGCCCCGGTGAAGGCGCCCCGGCGGTGGCCGAAAAGTTCGCTTTCCAGCAGATGTTCGGGGATGGCCGGGCAATTGACCATGACCAGCGGCCGGTCGCGGCGCTTGCTCAGGCCGTGGATGGCCCGCGCCGCCAGTTCCTTGCCGGTCCCGGATTCGCCCCGGACCAGGACGGCGTAGTCGGTGAGGGCGACGGTCCGGAGTTTTTCATACAATTGCCGCATCGGGGGCGACTGGCCGACAAAGCCGCCCAGGGCCGCCTTTTCGCAGACCCGCTGCTGGAGCTGGCGATTTTCCCGGAGCAGCCGGCTCCGCTCCCGGCCCTGGCGGATGGCCTGGAGCATGATTTCCTTGTCAAAGGGCTTGGTGATGAAATCGTAGGCCCCCAGCCTGAGCGCCTCCACCGCCAGTTCGATGCTGCCATAGGCGGTCATCATGATCACGGTCAGTTCCGGCTCCTCCCGGCGCAGTTTGGTCAGCAGTTCCAGGCCGCCCATTTCCGGCATCCGCAGGTCGAGCAGGGCCAGGTCCACCGGTTCCCGGGCGATCAGTTCGAGGGCGGCCCCGGCCCCGGCGGCGGTGAGGATTTCCAGATCGGGGAACTCTCCGGCCAAGAGCCGTTGCAGGCCCAGGCGCATGTCCTGCTCGTCATCCACGATCAGCAACCGTTCCCGGATCATGCGTTTTCCTCCTTCTCGTGGTCTTCGGGATGGCGGCAAGCGGGTACCGGCATGATTACGGTTACCCTGGTGCCCCGGCCCGGCTCGCTGCTCACCTTGATTTCGCCGTCGTGGTTGCGGACAATACCGTAACTCACCGACAGTCCCAGGCCGGTTCCCTGCCCCGGGGGCTTGGTGGTGAAAAAGGGCTCGAAGATGCGCTCACGCTGGTGGGGCGGGATTCCCCGGCCGTTATCCGCCACCTCGGCCTCGACCAGATCGCCTCGTTGCCGGGAATAAACCGATATTTTCCCCGGGCCGGCCAGGGCCTGGGCCGCATTGATCAGGAGGTTCAGAAAGACCTGCTTGATCCGATCCGGGTCCAGTTCCAGGAGCGGCAGGTCGGGCGCCAGGGCGGTTTCGACGGTGATGCCCTGCTGGCGGAACTGGGCGGCGGTAAGCTCCAGCACCTCCTCGATCACCTGATTGAGCGAGGTCGAGGTGCGGATTTGCTCCCGGCTACGGGAGAAATTGAGCAGATCGGCCACGATCCGCTTGCAGCTCAAGGCGTGTTTTTCAATGGTCTTGATATCCGCCAGTTCCCGCTCGCTCAGGGAGCTTTTGAGCAGTTCGGCGTGGCAGAGGATCACCCCCAGGGGGTTGTTGATCTCATGGGCCACCCCGGCCGCCAACTGGCCGATGGCCGCCATCTTTTCGGTTTGCTGGGCCCGCTGTTCGCGTTGTTTTTCCTCGGTTATTTCCTTGCCGTAGCAGACGATGTTCTGGAGGGCGCCGTCATCGGCCAGGACCGGATAAAAATGGACCAGGAAGATCTCGCCGCCGGCCAGTTTTACCTCGCGGGTCACGGCCCGGCCCAACTCGCCGGAGGCGAGGACCGCGCATTCGGCAAAGGGGCAAAGCGGCCCGGCCAGTTCGCCGCAGCGCCGGTTGTCCATGCGGGTGAAATCAACTCCGTAGCGGGCGAGAAAGGCCCGGTTGACCATCTTGATCCGGCAGTCGCGATCCAGCAGCACCACCAGATCGGTGATCCCGTTGAACACGGTCTGGAGCAACTCCTGGCTCCGGGCCAGTTCCGCCGCCGATTCCTCCAGGTGGCGGGCATATTCCTCCTGTTTGCGGCGGGATTGACGCAGATGTTCGGCCATTGCCTCCGCCGCCGCGGTCAGTTCGCCGACCTCGTCCCGCTCCAGGGAGCGATCCCGGAAAGGCGGCCGCTGCTCTTCCTGTAGTACGTCCCGGAAAATGGCGAGCAGGCCGCGCAGGTTGCGGATCACCACCTGGTTGAAAAAGAAATAGATCACCCCGAACAGGAGGAAGGTGGCGAGGAAGGCGCCGCTGAATACGGCCCAGGCGGTCTCCTTGATCTGGCGCAGGCCGACGTCCACCGGGATGCCGACGCTGACCAGGCCCAGGGGGGCGGCCGGCTCGTCGTGGTGGAAGCCGCGGCGGGAGCNNGGGAGCCGTAGAGGTCGAGTACCGCCGTTGGCGCATCCTCCGGCCGGCCGTGGCAGTAGAGACAGGATTGCTCGAAGCGCACCGGCTGAAAGCGCATGAAATAGGGTTTGCCTTCCTGCTGGACAATGCCTTGCCAGTTCCGTTCCTCGGGGTGTTCCCGGAAATAGTTGATCAGGCCGCTTTCCAGTTCGTTGGCCTCGAAATCCGGGTTACGGGCGTTGACCGCCACCCGGCGGTAGCTGAAATCCGGCAGCACCTCGTGAAAGCGCTCCATGATCAGCCGGCTGACGAAAGAAGTGGACATCGCCTCCAGCACGAATTCGTCCGGCGGCAGAATTTCGTACATCTTGGGCCGGAGTACCTCCCGGACATAGCGCCGGCTGGCCTCAAAGGCGACCATAACCACCTCGGTCCGGTGGAAGGCCTCGTTTTCCAGGGCCCGCCTTTCCAGGCCATAGATCAAAGTGGCGGCGATCACGCAGAAACAGAAAAGAATAAAGGCCAGCCCCAGCAGAAATTTTGCCTGCAGGGTGTCGGGTTTGAGTCGGTATTTTTTTTCATCCCCGCTCATCGTTGATCATCTCCGGGCGCGATTTTATTTGACCGGGCCGAACAACTCCCTTACCTTAGAAAGGCGGATGCGCGGTCCGTTGTTTTTCTTTTTTATCATCAACCCCGCGGGAGAGGAAGGATAATGAGCAGACCACTCGGGATCACGGTGAGCCGGCATATCATGGACAGCCAGCGGCTCCATCCCCAGGCCACCGGTGATTTGACCGGGCTGTTGAACGAACTGATCGTGGCCGCCAAGACCATTTCGGCCGAGGTCAACATGGCCGGGCTGGCCGACATTCTGGGGATGAGCGGCAAGACCAATATCCAGGGCGAGCATGTCCAGAAGCTGGACGAGTTCTCCAACAACACCATCAAGCGGCGGATGGCCCGCAGCGGTTATCTCTGCGTGATGACCTCGGAGGAGGAGGCGGATATCATTCCGGTCACCCCCGGCTACGAAGGCAAGTACACCCTGGCCTTCGATCCCCTGGACGGTTCTTCCAACATCGACGTCAACGTCAATATCGGCACCATTTTCTCCATCCATCGCCGCCGGTCGCCCGACGGCGGCCAGGGGGACGAGCTGGACCTGCTTCAGAAGGGGCGCGAGCAGGTGGCGGCCGGTTACATGATTTACGGTTCCAGTACCATGCTGGTTTTTTCCACCGGCGAGGGGGTGCAGGGCTTTACCCTGGACCCCAGCGTCGGGGAATTTTTCCTCTCCCACCCGGACATCCGGATTCCGGAAAAGAGCAAGTATGTCAGCGTCAACGAGGGCAATGCCCGCTATTGGCATGATGTCACCCGCCGTTATGTCGAGTATCTCAAGGAAGAGGACAATGCCTCCGGCCGGCCCTACAGCGCCCGCTACATCGGCTCCCTGGTGGCGGATTTTCATCGTAATCTGATCGCCGGCGGCATCTTTCTCTATCCCAGCGATACCAGAAACGCCACCAAGCCCTACGGCAAGCTGCGCCTCCTTTACGAGGCTTCCCCCTTGGCCTTCCTGGCCGAGCAGGCCGGCGGCCGGGCGATTACCGACGACGGGCTTGATATTCTCGATCTCGAGCCGACCGAACTCCATCAGCGGGTGCCGTTGATCATCGGCAACCGGGCCGACGTGGAGATCTACGAGGAATTCCGCCTCGGCCGCCGCTGAGCCGGGTGTTGCCGGTGTCTACTTCCGGCTGGGACTCATTTTTTCCAGGGCGGCCAGCCGTTTCTCCATCCTGTTCAACTTTACTTCCAGCTCCTTAACCGATTCAGCGGTTTGGGAGGTTGCGTTCCACTGTTCCGCAAGCTTGCCGCAGGCAGTAAGCTCGGCGGCCAGCTTTTCCACCAGTTCCTGATGGCCTGAGTCGTAAAGCCCGGTCAGGATTTCCAGGCATTTTTCCAGATTTTGACGGCGGTGCGCTTCCGATTTCAGTCCCTGAAACGTGAACGCGTTCCGTCGCTCTACGGCCTCGCAAGCGGAATTCCTGTAGGACGGTCCCTCTCCGGTTAGTAGCCAGTCGATACATACCCCGGTTTTTTCAGCGATGAGTAAAAGGGTGTCCGGTTTCGGCGCAATCCCGCCGTTCCATATCCGGGAAAAGGTGGCGGACGGCAGTCCGATTCGCTTGGCCCAGGCAAAGGGTTTTTCGTGGCCGATGATACTGGTCAGGCGTTCTTTGAAATCGTTGCGGAATTTGGCTGTTTTCAATGTCTGGCTCCAATGGGGTCTTAGTGGAATCAGCAGCGCCGTAATCCGCCGGTAATGAGATATTAGGGTCGGCGGATTTTGGTCGGCGGTGACGAACAACTCTGGAAACGGATTTTTTGCGTTGACTTGATGCTTTTTCGGAGATAATCTGTCCGGAAAAGGAGCAAAACGAGATAAGGGACAGCGGGGATGATTTGTGATGGAAGAGAGGGTAAGGGGGCGGTTTATTCACCCCATTGCCCTCTTGCTGGCCGGAGCGAGGCGTCGTGCATGCTACCTCTGCGTTGATGACCGGTCTCCGCGGAAGAGGGAGGATGTTTCTAAGCGAAACGTCTTTCTCAAGTTATCAAACCTGCGGCAGACGGGCAATGATTAACCTTGTTCAGGTCAATAAGAACGGAGGAATGGCTGGTTGAGCGGGGCGGAAGAGCGAGAACGGCTTTTGAGGACTCCGACGATTCTGCTGGTGGACGATTCCAGCCTGATTCGTTTTCTGGCCGAGCGGATTTTGATCAAAGAGGGGTGGCGGGTGCTCCAGGCCGGTGACGGCCTGGAGGGTTATGAAATCGCCCGGAAGGAGCAGCCTGATCTGATCATCATGGATCTTGAAATGCCGAAATGGGGCGGAATCAGGGCGGCGGTCAACCTGAAACGTACCCCGATCACCCGGCACATTCCGATCATGTTCGTCACCGCTAACCAAGAGGCGAGATGGCGCGAGGCAATGAAGGGGGTCGGGGCGGCGGCTATCCTTTATAAACCATTCAAGGGTCATGATCTGTTGGCGACGGCTTACAGGCTGCTGCGCTGACGAAACAGACCGGAAACAGTATCTGGCACGGGTATGTTTTTGACGATAAGTTCCAGAATATTAACCGGTTTTGCGCTGATCATCATTATCCTGCTGTTGATCGCTTTGTTCGATCACCTGATGGTAAAGCGGATGATCGGGCAGAGCGAAGAGATCACCATTGGTCTGGAACTGGATAATGAGATGGCCCAGCGGGAGGTGGATCACCTCAACTGGGTGGCCAAGGTGCGGGATTTCCTCGGAGATGAGGCGGCCGGCGAACTGAAGGTGGAGACCGATTACCGCCGGTGCGGCTTTGGCCGTTGGTACTACGGCGAAGGCCGCCGTCAGGCCGAACAGTTGATTCCCGGCATTGCCCAGACCCTGGCCCGGATCGAAAAACCCCATCAGGAACTGCACGCCTCGGCAGTAGCCATCCAGCGCACCGTGCAGAATGAGGGGCGAGAGGCGGCCCAGGTGATTTATGCCGCCCAAACCGCCCCTTCCCTGCGGGGAGTGCAGGGACTGCTCAAGGAGATGCGGGAGGCGGTCAAGCAGGAAGCGGGCCGGATGAAAGAGGCGGGCCGGACCACCATGAACCGGGCCTCCGCCACCCTCACCGGCTCCCTGCTGTTTTTGGGGCTGGTGGCCGTCTTGATCGGCTTTCTCGCCTATCGGGGGCTGGTGACGATCATGGGCGGGATCGGCCGGGAGATGACCGAAGGGGCCAACCAGGTGTCGGGCGCGGCCAATGAGGTGGCCGCCTCCAGCCAAGCCCTGGCCGAGGGCGCTTCCGAGCAGGCCGCCTCGGTGGAGGAAATTTCCGCTTCCTTGCAAGAGGTGGCCTCGATGACCCGGCGGGATGCCGAGAATATCAGTCAGGCCGCCCGGCTGATGGAGGATGCTGGCTCGGTGATTAAAAGTGCCGACGGCTCGATGCAGCGCCTGGTCTCCTCGATGGAGGAGATCGCCGCCGCCAGCACTGAAACCCAGAAGATCGTCAAGACCATCGACGAGATCGCCTTTCAGACCAATCTCCTC
>DIKC01000143.1:0-5448 GCA_002421565.1 Desulfobulbaceae bacterium UBA5628
GTCGCTTTTCCTGGGAATCGCTTCCCGGTAGCTCAATGGAGCTGGCGACAGGAAATGAACCCGCAACCTGCTGATTACAAATCAGCTGCTCTGCCAGTTGAGCTACGCCAGCGCTGTAAGACGCGACATACTAATCGTTCCGGTTGCAAACGGCAACCGATTTTTTGCCACCTCAAAAAAAATCACCCGCCAGAACGAGCCTGGCGGGTGATCGGCAATAACCGGTCGATTGTTTACTGGCTTACCTTACCGGCAAAGGGGCTCTCCCGGTACTTTTCAAAGGCCATGGCAAAGGTGCGATAGACCATGTGGGCGAACTTGGTGTAGGGCATATACAAAAACAGCATGAAGACCGACACCAGATGCAGGAAATAGAACATATAGGCCAGCACCGGAATTTCGATCAAGCGGGTAATCTGGGCCGCCATCCCGGTCACCCCCACCGCCATGATCATCCCGATCAGGAACCAATCGTAAAAGGTAGGGGTGGCGCCGCTCTCTTCCTCCATCTTGGAACGGTTGACCCAGAGGATGCCGATCCCGACGATCAGGGCGATCCCGGCGACATTGGCCAGGATCTTGAAGGGGTCGGAAAGGGCCAAGGGGGCGTGCATTCCTTCCACGAACATCCCGACCACGTCCTTGCGCACCATGGAGTAAGCGGTAACCGCCAACAGGGCGATAAAGGCGAACATCAGCGGCAGATGGCCGTTCACCCGATCCCGGTTGGCGCCGCACTGATTAAAGCGGTTGTGCTGGAGAATCTCCTTGATTGCCGGCAGCAGGAACATGGTGACAAACTGCACCACCGAGGGCCGGAAAGCGCTTTTCTCCGGCAGTTGGGCGGCCATCGCTTGCCACATGGCCGATACCCCTCGATAGGCGGCAAATACCGCAAAGGCAAAGGCCGGCACAAAAATAATGTCGATGATCAGCACGTTTTGGGTCAAGCCGCCGATGATCGTGGCGTGGTCTTTATGGCTGTCGAAAAAGAGCCCGAAGTCGATGGCGCCCTGGGGCAGATGCATGCCGCCGGAGAGCCACCAGAACAAGCCGATGATCAGGGTGGGGATCAGAATCAGAATCGGCAGATTCTTGCCTTCGCTGCACAGCTTGGCCAATCCCTGGGGAAAACCGTAGTGGGTGTAAGCATAGGCCCGGATCGCCCCCAGCACGTCGCCGGGCTTGGCGCCCCGCGGGCAGTAGGCGGTACAGTCGCCGCACTGATGGCAGAGCATTACGTCCGGATCGGCCACCAGTTTGTCCTTCAGGCCCCACTGGGCCCAGATCATCTCCTTGCGGGGAAAGGGTTTGTTGTCGCCGGAGAGCGGACAGACCACCGAGCAGGTGGCGCACTGATAGCACTTCTTCAGGGTGTCGCCGCCGGCATTTTTCAGGTACTTGATGAATCCCAGATCAGGTTGAACCGTCATTCCTTCAGACATGATATGCCTCCAGTTGTCTGCTCGATAAAAACATGAAAACCGGCCGGCGGATTCCAGAACCCGCCGGCCGGCAAACAGAGCGCTTGTTAGAAGCCCTTGAACGGGTTCGGGCCAAGCTCCTTGATCGATTCCACGAATTCATCGATCACCGCGGAGACCTGATCATAGTCGCTGATCGCCACCTGCCGCACCCCGCACCGTTCCGGTTCCAGGCCCAGGGAGCCGAGAGTTTCGCCGATGTTGGCCATCCGCTTGTCGGCCAGTTCGCTGCCCTTGACAAAGTGGCACTGGTAATCGTCGCCGAACTTGCAGCCCAAGAGCAGGGCGCCGTCCATCCCGGAGGAAAGGGCGTCCTTGATCCAGACCATGTTGACCGAGCCCAGGCAACGCACCGGAATGAAGCGGACCAGATTGTTGAGGCTGATCTTGCGCATGGCCGCCATATCCAGAGCCGGCATGGCGTCGTTTTCACAGACAAAGCAGACGATCCGCAGCTTGTCCTCGTCGTCGTCCGGCACTTCCACCGCCTTGACCATGGAACCGATCATGTCGATGGTGTAGTTCTTGAAGCCGATGATCCGCTCCGGACACGCCCCCATGCAGGTGCCGCAACGGCGGCAACGGGTGGGGTTGGGCTTGGGGGTGCCCTTTTCGTCGTCGTCGAGGGCGCCGAAGGGACATTCCTCGGTGCAGCGCTTGCACTGGGTGCAGCGCTGGAAGAAGAACTCGGGGTAGGAACCGTCACCGGAGCGGGGATGAACCGAGACCCCGCGATCGGCCGACTCGAGGCACTGCACCGCTTTCAGGGCGGCGCCGCAGGCGTCATCCACCACTTCGGTGAAATCGGTGGCCTTGCGTACCCCGCCGCAGGCGTAAACGCCGGTTCGCCGGGTTTCATAGGGGAAGCAGATGAAGTTGGAATCGGCGTAGCCGTCAAAGAGTTCCAGATCCAGGAAGGCCGGCCCTTGGCGATAGGAAAGATTGACGGTGGGGGAAGCGGCGGTGGTGGAGCGCATGCCGGCCCCCAGTACCACCATGTCCACCTGGAGGGCCAGGTCTTCCTGGAGGAGGGTGTCCTTGGCCTTGACCACCAGGCCGCCGCCGTTTTCCTCGACCCCGGTCACGGTGGCCTTGGTCAGGAAGATGCCGTCGTCGTTCTGAGCCCCTTTGTAGAACATTTCCATGTTGCCCGGGGTCCGCATGTGCTGATAAAGGATGTAGGCCTTGCCGTCGGGGTTGTCCTCCCGCACGTACTTGGCCTGCTTCAAGGCGACCATGCTGGTCACCGAGTTGGCGTAGGGGAAATCCCGGTCGTGGGCCTCGCCGCCGGGGCTTTGAATAAAGGCGACATTGGCCGGTACCTTGCCTTCCTTGGCCAGTTTTTCAAACTCGGCGTTGGTCACCACCTTGGCCAGCTTGCCGTGGCCCAGATGCTCGAACTCGCTGACATCGGCCGGGGTCCAGCCGGTGGCCAGAACCACCGCCCCCACCTTCTCGGCGTCGGGGTTGGAGGTCATGTAATTCTTGAGTCCGGCGTTGGGGTCAGGCATTTCGCCCTTGGCGATCTTGTCCTGCTCGTCCACCCCGACCTTGGCCGGCGCGTCCCATTCGCTCTTGCTGCCGCCCACCTTGAGGGTCGCCTCGTAGGCGCCGGGGGTTCCGGCAACCCGGGCCACTTCCATGGAGGTGCGAATGGTGATCTTGGGATCATTCTCCACCGCCGCCACCAAGGCCTGGATGGTCGGTTCCTCAAGATCGCTCCACGGCGCCTTGGTCGGCAACTGCTTGCGCCAACCCAGGGCCTTGCCGCCCAGCTTGTCGGCTTTTTCCACCAGCAGCACTTCGTAACCGGCGGCCGAAGCCTCCTTGGCCGCGGTCAGCCCGGCAAGGCCGCCGCCCATTACCAGAATCCGCTTGTTGATCGCTTCCAGCTTGAAGGGTTCGGGAACGTCGATCTTCTTGGCCTGGGTACAGGCCATCCGCACGTAGTCCTGGGCCAGTTCATTGCTGTACTCGCTGATCGTCTCGGCGGTACGTCCTTCGCTGGGCTTTTCCGCGCACCAGACCACCCCTTCCCGGAGATTGGCCCGGACGGTGATGGTATTCTCGCCGAAGTTGAATTCCTCTTTCCAGACCCGGGGTGAGCAGGCGCAGATCACGGCGGTGTTCACGGTTCCGCCGGCGATGTCGTCCTGAATCAGTTTACGGCCGGCCGCGCTGCATACCGCTTCATGGGTCTTGGCGGCCATCCCGGATTCCTTGGCGGCCCCGGTCAGGCCGTCGATGTCGAGGGCCTCGCCGATGCCGCAACCGGTGCAAATATATACTCCGTACTTCTTATCCATAGTCTTGTTACCTCCTCGACGCTTGAATCGCTTTCATTGCCGCTGCCGTGGCGCTCTGGGCGCAGGTTACCACGTCGGACGCCTTCTTGGCGCAACCGGCAGCCACCATGCCCGCTTCCTGGGACTGAATGAAACCGTTGGCGTCGACGGCCAACCCGAGAGCCCCGGCCTGTTCCTTGGCCGCGGGCTCCATGCCGGTGGCCAGGATCGCCAGATCAACCTTGGCCTGAACCTTGGCCCCGGTCACGGCATTTTCCGCCACCAGGGTCACCGAGCCGTCGGCTTCGGCGATGATGTCGGCAACCTTGCCCTTGACCCAGGTGATCTTGGCATCGGCCATCAGCTTTTCCCGGAATTTCTCGTACTTACCGGGGGTCCGCAGATCGATGTAGAAGACGGTGATCGGGGCTTCCGGATACTGGGCCCGGATATAGGTGATCTGCTTCATGGAGGCCATGCAGCAGATGTATGAGCAGTATTCGAGATGGTTCTCGTCCCGGCTGCCGGCGCACTGAACAAAGGCGAAGCTGGCCGGTTCGGCGTTGTCGCCGGGGCGGAGGATCTTGCCGCCGGTGGGGCCGTTGGGGGCGGCAAGGCGCTCCATCATCATATTGCTGATGATCGCCGAGCTGGAGTTGAATTTGAGATTCTCCATCCGGGTGGGATCGTAGGGATTCCAGCCGGTGGCCCAGACAATGGCCGAGACATCCAGGGTGAAGGTCTTGGCCTCCATCTCCAGATCGACCGCATCATACTTGCAGGCAGCCTTGATCGCTTCCAGGGAAGCGGCGCTGCACGCATCCTTGTCCAGCAGATAGCGGGCCGGGAAGGCGTGATCATGGGGCTTGCGCACCGCCTTGACCTGATCCATCCCGAAGTTGAAGGCGTTGGCCACCTCGTCCTGACAGGCTTCGGCGCAGGCGCCGCAGCAGGTGCAATTGCTGTTGATGTAACGGGGTTTGCTGACCAGGGTTACCTGGTAGTTGCCCGGGCCGCCGCTGACGCTCCGCACCTCGGTCATGGTGTGAACCCGCACCCGGCGGTTGTTCTTGATCCGCTGGTAGTTGATCTCCAGCCCGCAGGAGGGCGGACAGAGCTTGGGGAAATACTGGTTCAACTGGGCCACCCGGCCGCCCAGGTAGGGATTCTTCTCCACGACAAAAACGTCGTTGCCGACTTCGGCGGCTTCCAGGGCGGCGGTCAGTCCGCTGATCCCGCCGCCGACCACCAGAACAGCACCTGTGGGTGCGCTGCGTTCATCCGTCATGCCTCTCCTCCATTCTTAAATAAGTAATGTGATAACGCGACCTGCAAAGACTCCTTGGTTTCCTTGCCTCAACCGGCAGCGCCGACAACAGACGGCAAACAGGGGCCGGCTCAAGCAAAAAAACCAGGGAAACATAGAAAAATCTCCAGGCGCCGGAAACCCGGCGCCTGGAGATCGATACAACGGTTCAACAACTCCGTGAAAAAATCAGATCCACGGTTCGGTTTCTACGATGTTGATGCAGTTGACCTTCTCGCACTTCCATTCCTTGGTTTCGGGATCGAAGGTGGAGTTAACGAAGGCCTTCCAGTTGGCGTCGTCAACGACCGGGTAGTCTGACCGGTAGTAGAAGCCAGGGTAACGACTTTCCTTACGGAACTCGATGTGACGG
>DIKC01000143.1:5471-5915 GCA_002421565.1 Desulfobulbaceae bacterium UBA5628
CGCGCATCAACTCATGCAGGTCGCCAGCTGCCATCAACGCGGCATCTTCACGGAGCATCTTGAGAAGATCCAGGCAGATGTTCAGCAACTTGCCAGAGGTCATGTAGTAGGTGGCAACGCCGCCGCCGTACTCGTCAGTAGCCTTCATCAGGCGCATCATGATACCGGCCGGCTTGCAGTAGTTGGGGTTCACGTCGGCGGCAGTAGACTTGCCGACATGCTCATGATAACGGACAACCGGAGCGTAGATCTCGGCAGCCAGTTCAGCAGCAGTCTGCTTCAATTCCGGCTTGAAGCTGGCGTGATCACGGCAGTACTTGACCATCTGCTTGGCAACAATCCGACCCTCGGCATGCGAACCGGAGGAGAACTTGTGACCGGAGGCGCCAACGCCGTCGCCGGCGGTGAAGAGACCGTCTACAGTGGTCATCCGGTTGTAGCCCC
>DIKC01000135.1 GCA_002421565.1 Desulfobulbaceae bacterium UBA5628
TGGCCTTGCCGAACACGGGAATCTTAAAGAGCTCCAGCTTGGCCAGCCAGCGGAAATCGCAGCCCAGATAGCCCTGGAGCGCGAAGATGTCGAACTGGCTCTGGTGGTTGGCGGCAAAGATATAGGGTCTCCCCTGCTCAAGAAGGCCGGCGCCGGTCATGCTGACCGAAACCCCGCTGAGCCGGGCGACAATCCTGCCCAGGGTGCGGGGCAGAAACTGAACATCAGCCGCCGGGCGCCGGAAGACAATAATCATGATGATGGCCACGATGCTGACCAACCCGGTGAGCAGGGGGGCGAGCAGTAAAACCAAAACACCTCGTAAAAAAGTAAGCACGTTGAACTCCCCGGTATGGTTATGGTATTATGCCGAAACAAGAGCCTGCGGCCCTGCCGCGATACCAACTTGAACTCAATGCCGCGGGACAGTCACTTTTTTCCCCCAGGCTTGGCATCTTAGCATTCCTTCGTGCTCCTGCCAAGCACTGACCTCGAACACCGGACACGAGCCCTCGGGTTGCATGATGAGACGCATTGCCGATACTCCAAAACCGCGCGACGGATTCGGCTCCATCCCGATCGCCCTTGTCTTGGAACTGAACAAAACCGCCGGACAGTACCTTGAAAACCCAGTCAACCAGCCGGCCGTGCGCCGGCCGGAAACACCTCTTGCCCCCTAACCCGGAACCCGCGCCCATGCTCCGTCCGCCCTATACCCAGTACAGCCGCCTCTACACCTACCATCTCGACCTCAAGGATCTCCCGGCCATCGACGACCCGGATCTGATCGGCACCTGGATCGAGGATGAAACCGCCATCCTCTTTTTCCACCGCCCCAAGGAACGGCTGGTCAAAACTCTCTGCGAGGCCTCCGGGGCCAAGCTCATCTACGAGGCGGATCTGGATTATACGGATTGGGAGGCGGGCAGGGAGATCGGACCATTCACCGTGGGCGGACTGACCGTGGCCCCGGTATGGGAAAAGACGGCGGCGGATATCAGGCTGGACCCAAGCGTTATCTTCGGCAGCGGCTTCCACCCCTCCACCCGCCTCTGCCTGGAAGGGCTGTTCAAGTATACGGCAAGCCCGGAACTCGCCATCAACACCGCCCTTGATCTGGGCTGCGGCACCGGGCTTTTGGCCATTGCCGCAGCCAAACAGGGGGTGGCCGGAATCACCGCCTGCGACAACAACCCGCTGGCCTGCCAGGTGGCCCGCGCCAACTGCCTGACCAACAAGATAGAGGACCGGGTTACGGTAGTGGAGGCTGATCTCCGGAGACAATGCCCGGACACCGGGGTGGATCTGGTGATGGCCAATCTGTACAAAGGCTTGATGCTTGAGCTCTTCGAGAACCCTGATTTCTGGCAGGCGAAACTCTACCTGCTCTCCGGCTTCATTTCCGGGATGGAGGAGGATCTGCTCGCCGCCCTGCCGCAGAGCGGGATTACCTTGCTGGAAAGAAGGCGGAATGATCGCTGGTGCAGTTGGACCCTGTTGCGGCAATAAACGCAGGTTGCCCCGGGGGGGATCAGCGGGGATCTGGGCTGCGCCGCTGATACACCGGGCATTGCCTGCGTTTTTCCGGGGTGCAATCGGCTACCTCCCAGCACGGGGCATAGTGCAGCAACTTGCCGATGGAGGCGATGGTGATGCCGCCGCCATGGATCATGCTGAAAAGACACCTTATCCAGGCAATGTCATCGGCGCTGTAATACCGCCATTTCCCCTTGCGGCTCGGGGTGACAAGCCCGGCTTTTTCATAGTTGCGCAAGGTGCGCGGGTGCAGGTCCAGCATATCGGCTGCAGCGGAAATACGGTAGACTGAAGGGTGGGCCTGGCATCGCATGGGCAATCCTTTTCACTCTTTCTGATGTTTGCAAAAACCGCGATCAATCCCCCTTCAACGGGAAACTGAATGTTATCCTGGTATATTTTCCTTCTTCCCCGTCAACCGATAAAAGACCGCCGTGATCTTCGACGATGCGGCGGCAGACAGCAAACATCCTCCCCCATCCCCTGACCGCAACCCCCTTGATATCCACGGACTCGGACAGACTGTCCAGGGGGATTACCGCCCCCTGGTCCACAAGCGTGATTTCAAACACCCGCCCCTGAACGGAATCCATGGCGGACCGGGTGACAATTGCGAGTTTTTTGCGTGGGTCCCTGCCGGCGAATCTTTCGGCAAGCGCAGCCCGGACGCCGGCCAGAATGGTCAAAAAAACCTGCTGCATGTGCTGGGCATGGACCGGCACCGCTGGCGGCATCGCCTCGAAATCGGTTTCCACCTGGATGCCCTCGCTTTTCAAATGATACCCGGTGAGCAGCAAGGCATCCTCCAGCACGGTGGCCACCGGCAGGAATTCTCCCGCCGCCTGGCTCTCTTCCCGGCCATAGAGGATGAACTTCCGGACTATTTCCGCAATGCGTTCCCCGGCCTTGATGATCTTAAGCAGCAATTCGTTCTGCGGCTGTCCGGGCCTCTTAAGCTGCTCCTCATCGGCCAGAACCTGTGCATAGTTGATCAGGCCGTTGCTGAGATCGCTCACCTCATGCGAAACGCCGCCGGCAAGGGAGGCGATCATTTCCAGCCGCATGCACGCCTCCCGGCTCCCGGCCGTTTCCTGCCGGACAAGCGGATAGCCGACCAGGATCAACTGTTCCGGCTCCCCGCCCGTTTCCTGACCGGGAACCACCCTGCACAGGAAACGGCGCACAGGCGTGCTCCCTGAAAACACCAGCTCGGCGCCCTCATCCGAACGCAATTTTTCGAGAAGGCCAGGGGTATCACTGGTCAGGCCAGCCTGGACCGGCGCCAAGAAATCACGCCAGAAACGGCCGGAAATCTGTTCGGCGCCAATGCCGGCCATTGCGGCAAAAATCGGGTTCGCGGCAAGAATACTCCCTGACGGAGCAAGGGTGAGCTGGATCGCTTGCAAGGCCCCAAAGAGCCGCCCATGCAAATTTTCCCTGCTGGCCAGATGCTGCTGGCCTTCCATGGTATGCAGGGCCAACGCCAGGTCGTTTGCCAATCCTTCGAGCAGCTCCATCTCCTTGGTGTCAAAATCCGTGGCGGAAAGGGCATAGATGGAAAGCACGCCGTACACGGTATCCTGCCAGATAATCGGCAGGGCCGCGCAGGCGGCATGGCCCTCGGCCAAGGGCGTCCCCTTGAGCAGCCCCTTGGGAATTTCGGCCAGGATATCCATCCGCACCACCGGCGCCTTGGTACGCACGGCCAGGGCCGCGGGATTCTGCTCCAGCCCTTTTTCCTCGGCCTCGGTGAGCAGTATGGCCATACAGGCTTCACATTCCTTGTTGCTCATGGAGGTTGCGCCGTCGGCGGTCACCGGCATGACATCCCCGGTCTCGTCGGCCAGACCTATCCAGATCAGGCAATACTCATGATTTGCAAGCAGGGCGCGACAGACCTCCTTGAACAGGGAATCCCTGGTTTTATTCCTGGCGATGGCCAACTGCGCTCCCTTGACCGCCGAGACCACCCGCTGAAACTTTGCCAGCCCCTGAGCCGTGATTTCCCGGGCCATCAAGAGGTCGTGGAACGAATACGCCAGCTCGGAAATTTCGCCGCTTCTCCCGGCAATGGAAAGACCGTCGCGGGACCCGGAGGCCACCTCTTTCACCTGCTGCACAAGATCCAGCAGGGGGGCGATCAGCCGCCTCTGGAAAAACAGGAGCATTCCGATGATCAGGCTGACCACCATGGCCAGCGCGCCGATCACCACATTTTGAAAGCTGACCAGCTCACGCTTGC
>DIKC01000051.1 GCA_002421565.1 Desulfobulbaceae bacterium UBA5628
GAAGGGCCCATCGCCTCGGCCACCGCCGGGTCAACCGGGGTGGAGGCATTGTAATCGAGATAAACGCGCGGCATGGCTGGTGCTCCTTAAATGCTCAGCATCCGGTCCAGGGCCAGGCGGGCGGCGGCGGCCACCGAGGCCGGAACGCGGATTTGATTCACCACCCGGCCGTTCGCCAGGTGGTCCAGCACCCACAAAAGATAGGCCGGCTTGATCCGGTACATGGTGGAGCAGAGGCACTGGAAGGGAGAGAGGGAATGAATCTCCTTGTCCGGGTGCTGCATCTTGAGGCGATGGACCAGATTGATTTCGGTGCCCACCGCCCATTTGCTGCCGGCCGGGGCCGCGGCCACGGTCTTGATGATCGTTTCGGTGGAGCCGTAATAATCGGCGGCCGCCACCACCTCCCGGCGGCATTCCGGGTGGACGATGATTTTAATCGCCGGTTCCCGTTGCCGCCAGGCCGCGACGTGGGCGGCCTGAAACTGCATGTGGACCGTACAGTAGCCGTCCCAGAGTAAAACCTTGGCCCGCCTGAGCTGTTCCGTGGTGTTGCCGCCCAGGGGCAGGCTACGCCGCCAGAGGAGCACTTCCTGATCGGGAATGCCGAGGGCGGCGGCCGAGTTGCGGCCCAGATGCTCGTCCGGGAAAAAGAAGACCCGTTCGCCCTGATTGAGCGCCCAGGTCAAGACCCGTTCGGCATTGGAGGAGGTGCAGACCGAGCCGCCCTTGTCGCCCACCAGGGCCTTGATTGCGGCCGAGGAGTTGACGTAGGTCACCGGCACCATCCGTTCGGCATTGATCACCGTCGCCAGCTCGGCCCAGGCCGTTGCCACCTGGGCATGTCCGGCCATGTCGGACATGGGGCAGCCGGCCCTGAGATCGGGCAGGATTACGATCTGGTCGTCGCTGGTGAGAATATCGGCCGATTCGGCCATGAAGTGGACCCCGCAGAAGACGATGAAGCGGCGGTCATGGGCCGCGGCCGCGATCCGGGCCAGCTTGAGGGAGTCGCCGGTGGCGTCGGCAAAGCGGTAGGTCGTTTCCTGCTGGTAATGGTGGCAGAGCACCAGCAGGCGGTCGGCCAGCTCCGCCTTGCGGGCGGCGATCCGGGGCAGGAGTTCCGCTTCCGGCCGTTCCAGATACGCCGCCCCGATATCGGTTTGGACGCAAGATTCCATAGCGTGACCCTCGGAAGGAGGGGGTTACTTGGCGGCGCGAACCCAGGCGGCGGTGGGGCCTTTGTCGCCTTCGCCGAGGCCGAAACGGACTTCGACGCCTTCCTTGAGCTGGTCCATGGCCACGTCCTTTAAGGCGTTTTCATGGAAATAGATTTCCTGGCCGTCGCTGGCGGTGATGAAGCCGTAGGATTCAAATGGGAAGAGGGCCTTGATCGCCCCGGCCAGTTGGCTTATCTCGCCGCCGATCCCCAGTTCCGGGGCCTTGCCGGAGGTTTGCCTCCGTTTGCGTTGGAGTTCCTTCAGTTGCAGACCGAGGTTGTCAAAGGCATCGCCGAGGAGGGTGCGCACCGACTCGCCCTTGCGACTGACCACCAGGGTGTCGCTGGGTACCGAGGCCACCAGCCGCACTTCGAAGCCGCCGGTTTTATGGCCGGAAGTCTCTTCGATGCTGACCCGCAGGTGATGCACCAGGCCGGGATGATGGCGGACCAGCCGTTCCTTTTCGGTGCCGATCTTTTCCTGCCAGACGTTGCGAATATCGGTATTGCGGCCTTCAACCTGAAGTTCCATGTTTCCTCCATGTTACGTACGATGAATTTGGTTAAAATTAAAAGAGGGTTAAACTACCTTTTTTGTTGGTTGCTTGCAACTGAAATGAACGCGGCCCGCAGGCGGGCGATCCGGGCCAGGGATTGGGTCAGGCGCTCCCGGCTGATGCCGCCTTCGCGCACCGCTTGTTGCAAACGGGCCAGGGTGGCCCGCACCTTTGCATGCTCGTGGCAGATCAGCAGCAGATCGGCCCCGGCCAGGAAGGCGGCCAGGGCGGCCTCCGGCAGCGAGTGGTGGTTTTCGATCGCCCCCATCTCCAAGTCGTCGGTGATGATTACCCCCTGGTAGCCCAGGCGTTGGCGCAGCAGGCCGTCCAAAATCAGGGGGGAGAGGGTGGCCGGTTGGGCCGGGTCCAGGGCCGGGTAGATGGTGTGGGAGCTCATGATCGCCGCCACCCCCGCCTCGGCGGCGGCCTGGAAAGGGAGCAGGTCGCGGTCGAGCAGCTCCTCCCGGCTTTGTTCCACCACCGGCAGTACCCGGTGGGGATCGAGGCGGGCCGCGCCTAAGCCGGGAAAATGCTTGCCGCAGGCGGCCAGGCCCTGCTCCTGCATGGTTTTGATCACCAGGACGCCGAGGTCGGCCACTTTTTGCGGATCGTCGCCCAAGGCCCGGCGTTCCATGAACAAGCCTTGCCCGGCCGGGCAAATATCCAGTACCGGCGCCAGGTTGAAGTTGATCCCGACCCCGGTCAGTTCGACGGCGCAGGTGCGGGCGTAGGCAAAGAGGGCCTTTTCCGGCTCGGCGCCGTTTGCCAGTTGCCGGGCATCGGGGAATCGGCTGAAGGGCGGCCCCAGGCGGGCGACGCTGCCCCCTTCCTGATCAATGGCGATCAGGGACGGCCCCAGCCCGGCCTCGGCGCAGGCGGCGGCCAGTTCTCCGGTCAGTCCCTTGATCTGTTCCGGCGAGATAGCGTTGCGCTTGAAGAGGATAAAATCATTGACCCGGTCTTCCCGGATCAAAGCGCGGGTGGAGTCGTCCAGGGCCGGTCCCGGAATGCCGACCATCAACAGGCCGCCAACCGCTATTTCGTTTTCTTTATTGGTCATATTGGCAAATTACTCGGCGGAGAGGGCGGGATCACGGTGACCCGCCTCGCTGAAGCCCTTGCCGCGCAGGAGACAGGCGTCGCACTGGCCGCAGGGGCGGCCGTCCGGGGCCGGATCGTAGCAACTGTGGGTAAGGGCGTAATCGACCCCCAGGCCGAGGCCCAGGGTGATGATCTCTTTTTTGTGGAAGTGGAGGAGGGGGGCGATGATCCGCAGGGAACGCCCCTCGCGGCCCGCCTTGCTGCCCAGGTTGACGGCCTGTTCCAGGGCGGTCAGGTAATCGGGCCGGCAGTCGGGATAGCCGCTGTAATCAACGGCATTGACCCCAATGAAAATGTCCGTTGCCCCCAGCACCTCGGCCCAGGCCGCGGCGTAGCTCAGGAAAATGGTGTTGCGGCCCGGCACGTAGGTGACCGGAATCTCGTTTTCCATGACCGCGAAATCCCGCCCCTTGGGCACCGCCAAATCGCCGGTCAGGGCCGAGCCGCCGATGGCGTCAAGATCGAGCCGCAGCACCAGATGCTTGACCCCCCAGCGGGCGGCGTTGATTTTCGCCAGTTCCAGTTCGTGGCAATGGCGCTGGCCGTAGGCAAAGGAAAGGCAGTGGCAGCGGTAGCCCTGGTCGGCGGCCAGGGCCAGAACGGTGGTGGAGTCCAGGCCGCCGCTTAACAAAACCACGGCCGGTTGGTTGGAGTTGGCTGATGTGTTCATTACAATTAAGGGTAATCCCCGCTGTCGGCTGGCGTCAAGGGGTAATGGGCAGGGGGGTGTCGATGATGATCCCGGTCGGGGTGGGGGTGGCCCGGTAGGCCAGGACTTTGACCCCGCCGGCTGCTGCTTTTTGCAGGGCGGCGGCGTAAACCGGGTCGATGCGGGCGGCCGGGGTGAAGGAGCGGGCATCGCCGCGCTGGACGCAAAAAAGCACTGCCGCGCCCTCGCCGGCTTGCCGCAAGGTCAGCAGTTCCGCCAGATGTTTGGTTCCCCGGCTGGTGATTGCGTCGGGAAACATCGCCACCCCGTTTTCCGCCAAGGTGCAGTTTTTTACCTCCAGCCAGCTGATCCGACCGTTGCCGTGTTCGAGACCAAAATCAAGACGGCTGTGGGCGGAAACCTTGACCTCGGCCCGGATCGCGGTCACTGGTCGCAGTTCGTCGATCACCCCGTTTTCCAGGGCTTCCCGCACCAGGGCATTGGTGCGGGCGGTGTTGATCCCCACCCAGACCCCGTCCACCCAAACCAGTTCCAGGGTATGGCGGTATTTGCGGGCCGGATTGGCGGCGGTTGAGAGCAATACCGGCCCCTCTTTCTCGACGCAGCCCAGCATGCTGCCGGAATTGGGGCAATGGACAGTGATTTCCGTCCCGTCGACCAGCCGGACATCGGCCAGAAAACGCTGGTAACGGCGGATCATCCGGGCCGGGATCAGTTCTTCGCTAAAACGCATGGCGATTAGTTTTTCCGGCCGGGCTTGCGCAGCAGTTTGTTGAGGTCGGCAAAGGGGGAGTGGGTGGCGGTCGGGCCTTTTTCGGGGCCGGGCTCCGGCCCTTGTTGCCACTGGGATCCCAGGGCGCGGGAGTGTTCGTCGTCGTGGCAGTAGAGGCAGAGCATTTCCCAGTTGCTGCCGTCGGGCGGGTTGTTGTTGTGGTTGTGATCCTTGTGGTGGACCGTCAGTTCCCGCAGTTTTTTGCCGGCAAACTCCCGGCCGCATTTGGCGCAGACCCAGGGCAGGATTTTCAGGGCTTGATTGCGGTAGTCCGGGATCATGCTTTTCGCGGCTCGCTGCCGCCGGGCGGCAAGAGGTTGTGATTTCCCGAGGCCACCCAGACAAAGCGGGAGTGCGCTTTGCCGCCCTTGTGGGCCGGCACCCGGTAGCGCCGAACCTGGAAGCCGCAACTCAGCAGCAGCCGCTCGAAATCCTTGCTCGGAGCGGCCGACCAGATCGCCAGGCAGCCATCCTTGCGCAAGGCCCGGCGGCAGGCCCGCATCCCTTCATGGCCGTAAAGCCGGCTGTTGCCGGTATAGGTCATGGGTTCGGGGCCGTTGTCGATATCGAGCAGGATGGCGTCGAATCCGGCCCTGGTACCGGCGATCAACTTGACGACATCGCCGGTTTTCAGATTCACCCTTGGGTCCGTCAGGGGGTGATCGTTGAGCACGCCGAGGAATTGGCGATTCCATTCGACCACCGTGGTCAGCAGTTCGCCCACCACCACCTCGGCCCGGGCGGGGAGCAGATCAAGGGCCTGGCGCAGGGTATAGCCCATGCCCAGACCGCCGATCAGGACGGCGGGGGCCGGGCGGCCGCTCAGGTGGGCGCAACCCAGGCGGGCCAGCGCCAGTTCCGACTCATGGTGGCGGCTGTTCATCAGGTCCTGGCCGTTGACCTCGATGAAAAAATCGCGGTCGTGCTGGTAAAGCACCAACTCGCCGCCATCCGGGGTGCGGGTGGCAGCCAGTTTCAGTCTGGGTTTCATGTGGGGCTCGGGGCGGTTGGCGGGCTATAAATCCCTGGCCGAGTTCTTGGCGTCTTTTTTGGATTTTTTAGCGGCCTTCTTTTCCTTGGGGCTCATGGCCGGTTTCTTTTTCTCGGCCTTGATGCTTTTGTGTTCCTTGCTCATGGTCGTCGCCTCTCTAATGTTGTTGGTTGATCCGGAGGTACCTGCTGGGATCATTTAATACCGATCCGCGACCGGGAGTCAAGATGGACTATTCTGGGCAGGGTGGACTAACCGCCATTTGTTGTTTAGGTTTGATCGGTTTGTCGGCACAACATACGTGTTATTCGATAGTTATTTGGCGTATGCAGATAGGCGAACACGTGACCGATTGAGTATCTCCGCCAGTTTTTGGCTTAGAAGGTTTTTGTCGGTTTCTACGTCAAGGCCGTCCCAAGTCAAGATGGTCGCTGTTGTTTCGTTGATATTACTCTGTTTTTCGATGGCATGGCGTTGTTCGGGTTCAAAGCCTGCGCCGGTCCACTCTTCCAGTCTCTGCCAGGCCCGGTCAATTTGGGTTCTCGTGAATCGGCTCAGGGTGTTGGCTTGTGCAGCAAGTTCTTCGGCGGCATCGGGCGGGAAAAGCGCACGGCCTTCGTCGAAGGCTTTCCAGATACGATGCGAAATTTTGGCGCGTTGTCGAAAGGGAAATCGCTCAACGGCCGGAAGTTCACAAAGGCTTTGTCCGTGCTTCATTTTTACGGCGAATGCACGTTGTTGCTCAGGGCGAGGGAGCGGTTGCCAGCCGACAATGTGAAATGGGCCGAACGCCCTGTCTGGTGTGGTAGCTGGATCGTGCAGGCATACGGGAGTAATGCGATAGATCATTCCGTCATGTTGGTGGTCTGATAGCGGTAAATATCGGTGTGTTTTCGGGTCTAAGGCGCAGGTGGCGAAAAAACTGGCAATCTCAAAGTTGCTGGTAAAATCTATCATATGAGTGGATAGCCCATAGTGCTGGGCCAACCCCTCCTTGTCCACAAGTAGAGGGTGACCGCGGAATGCGCTTTTCTCGGCCAGTTGCACAAAGGGATGGTCGGATATGGCGTCCTCAAAGGCGATGTTACGGCAGAGGGCCAGTAGTTGCTCTTCATGGGTTTTCAGCCGTCCCAAAAGAGGGAGGCAGGACTTGTGCTCTCGTGTTTGTCCCCGGTATGCCTGCATGAAAAACTCGAGACCTGAGAGTAGACGGGTATAGCCCTGCTCATCGCGAATTGCATGCAGGCCCTCCAAATCATCAAAAATCATACCTCTGAAATTAATTTGGCGGCCTGTGTTGATGGTCGGGATTGCCAGGTGGTGGCGCAACTGCGGAAGGGTGGGCAGAATTTTGTAAGAAACGCTGAATGTTGCCTTGCCGGGGTGCCAGGGTCGCTTGGCGGTAGGCATCTAATTCGTTTGCTGATAGGGGTTGATCAGGGCAATGCCGCATTCTTCAAAGTCGCGGATGTTGCGGGTGGCGATGGCGGCAATGCCTTGTGAAACGGCAATCGCGGCGATTTGGCCGTCCGGGATGCTCATGGGACGGCCAAGCTCTTTGCGTTGGCCCATGATCTCTCCGTAGAGGCGGGCGGCCTTTTCCTCGAAGGGAAGTATCCGCTGAGAGAAGGCTTGTGATACGAATCGGTTGAAAAGCTGGCGGAGTGCGTTGCGCCGCTTGCCATCGGGCAGGATTCTTAGTCCGTATTCGATTTCTCCGATGGTGATGGTCGAGAGGTATAGAGTTTGTGGCTCTTGGCGGTTGAGCCAGTTTAATACGGCTTGCGAGGGGGCCGGTCGCATGATTTCCGAGATGATGTTGGTGTCGAGCAGGATCATCCCAGTTCTATTGGTTCATGGGGTTGGCGATCCGGCAACGGCAGGTTTGCGCCGCGCTCCGGGCCGAAGATGCGCAGTGCCATGTCGCCCAAGCGCTCTTGTCCGGTTACCGCCTCCCGAATGATGAACCTGACCTCTTCTTCGACGGAAATGCCGTGGCGTTCCGCCCGATTCCGCAGTCGGGATAAAATCGTTTCGTCAATTTCTTGTACGTTAAGGGTCGCCATTGTTTCCTTCCTGATTGCGGGTTCCGCGAGTATTATTTTTTATAAATATCGTATGGTTCGCTGGATGTCAAATGGAACGCCATGTCGCTGGATCGGCTTCGTTGGTTATTCCGCTTGAGTTCGAGCCGCTTCCGGGTTTATGATTCCGGGAGCAGGGTCGAAGTGACAAAAAAATGACGCTCGTGGCCGGAGTCGGCCGCGATGCCCGGAGCAATGATCATGCCGCAAAAACCAGCTTCCGCTAAGCAGGCCGGCCGCAAAAAAGCGGTGGCCATCCGCTATGAGCAGGAAGGGGCCACCGCCCCCCAGGTGGTGGGCAAGGGGATCGGGCTGGTGGCGGAGAAGATCATCGAGATCGCCCGCGAACATGGAGTGCCGATCCACGAAGACGCCGACCTGACCGAAATTCTCTCCCGCCTCAATCTCTACGAGGAAATCCCGCCGGAAACCTATGTCCTGGTGGCGGAAATCCTCGCCTTTGTCTATCGCACCAATCAAAGCCGTTCCTGAACAACGCCCCCATAGTGGCATGATGCTTGCATGGTGATTTGGGTAAGCAGAAAAATCATCCGTGGAGGCAATACATGTTTATTCACAATCGCTTGGGAATGCTGGAAGGGGTCGAGACCATGCTCGCCCAGGAGCAGCGGCTCAATCAGGTGGCCAACAACCTGGCCAACGTCGATACCGCCGGCTACAAGAAGGAATCGGTCACCTTCGGGGAGATGCTTTACAACGTCAGCCACAACCGGCAACGGGTCGGCAAGGCCCTGAGCATCGTAACCGACCAGCAGCAGGGCAACACCCAGCTCACCGGCAATGCCCTTGACCTGGCGATCACCGGCCAGGGCTTTTTCAAGATCGAGACCCCCGGCGGGGTACGCTACACCCGGGCCGGCAACTTCGAACTGGACAACGACGGCCGTTTGCGGATGCCAAACGGCGGCCTGGTCATGGGCGAAAACGGCCCGATCATCCTCGACAACAACGAGTTCACCATCGACCGCCAGGGCAGGGTTTTGATCGACGGGCTGATGGTCAACCGGATGGATATCGCCACCGTTGATGACCCCAATCTGCTGGCCAAGGAAGGGGAAAGCCTCTTCCGCCTCAAGGAAGGGGGCCAGGAACTGGCGGCCGCCGATTTCCAGGTCAAGCAGGGCTTTGTCGAAAAATCCAATGTCAACAGCGTCGAGGAGATGACGGTGATGATCGAATTGCAGCGGGCCTATGAAGGCCAACAGAAGATGATCCAGGCGGTGGACGAAATCGACAATCTGGCGGTCCGCCGGGTGGGCACTCTTAACGGTTAGTAATTGCTGATTCACGCAACCTTTAATTCAAGGAGAACCAGACCATGATCCGCGCACTTTATTCCGGCCGTACCGGCATGAGCGGCCAGCAGTTGCAGTTGGACACCATCTCCAACAACCTGGCTAACGTCAACACCGCCGGCTTCAAGAAAAGCCGAGCCCAGTTCGAAGATCTTTATTACCAGGAAATCCGGGCGATGGGGGTGGAAACCGCCGACGGCGGCCGGGTGCCGGGCGGCATTCAGGTCGGCCTGGGGGTGCTGCCCACCTCGGTTCAGAAGATTTTCACCCAGGGCAGTCTTACTGAAACCGGCAATGATCTCGATATCGCCATCGAGGGGCGCGGTTTCTTTCAGGTTATGCGCAACGGCGAGGAGTTTTACACCCGGGCCGGGGCCTTTTCCCGCGACCAGGACGGCTTCATCGTCACCCAGAACGGTGAACGGTTGCAGCCTGAATTTGCCCTTCCGCCGGAAGCGATCAGTATCAATATCGACCGGAGCGGGGTAATCCAGGCCAAGGACGCGGCTCAGCAGGTGGTGGCCACCGCTCAACTTACCCTGTTCGATTTCATCAACCCCGGCGGTCTGCGGGCCGAGGGCGGCAATCTTTTCCGCCCCACCGATGCCTCCGGCGACCCCCGCGAGGCGGATCCGGGCATTGATGGTCTGGGCACGACATTGCAGCGTTTTATCGAGGTTTCCAACGTGGATGTGACCGAGGAACTGGTTAATCTGATTGTTACCCAGCGGGCCTATGAATTGAACTCCAAGTCGATCCAGACCGCTGATCAGATCCTGGAAGTAGCCAATACTCTTAAACGGTAGGTTGAGGCACGGGTGAGCGGATGAGCCGAGCAATTCAAGATATGGGGCAACGTTGGCGGCGTCTGGCTGGTCTGGCCGTGCTGGCCGGCTGGCTGGCATCAGCCCTGGCACTTTCAGTAGGAGCTGATGCCCTGGCTACAGGGCGGCAAGTGCTGGAGCGTCCGGCCCTGGAGGCTATTTTCAGCGCCGTTGTCAACGAAGCGAGCATCTGGCCGGCCGACGAGCTGCGGATCAACGGTTTCAGCGCCATCCCGGAGCGGGTGGCGGTGGAGGCGGGCAAGCTGACCTATCGCCTGGAAACTCCGCCGGTTGCCAATCGGCTGGGTCGCCAGAGCATCGCGGTGATGCTGCTGGTTGACGGCCGTGAGCAGGGCCGGGTGCGGCTGAGCGGCGATCTTTCCCGGATCGGGGAGGTGGTCTGCCTCAGCGACCGCGCCAATCGCGGCCAGATTCTGACCGCCGAGGATCTCAGCGTGATCCGGCGCGATATCGGCATGCTTGATCAGGCCCGGCCCGCGACCCTGGCAGAGGCGGTGGGCAAGCAGTTGCGGGTTTCGCTCTCGGCCGGGGCGATCCTTTACGAGCATCTGCTGACCGCCCCGCCCCTGGTTAAACGGGGCGATCAGGTGACGATCGTCGCCCGTAACGGCCAAATTCAGGTGGCCGCCCCCGGCGAGGTGCGGGAAACCGGGGCCAAGGGCGACTGGGTAAAGGTGAAAAATTTGATGAGCCGCCGGGAGATTCAGGCCCGGGTAGTGGAAAGCGGCCTGGTGGAAGTGGAATTTAACTGATTGTAAGGAGATCCGACCATGCGTAAGCCCATTTTGATTATCGTTGCCTTTTCCCTGCTGGCCGGCGGTTGCGCCACCACCGGCAGTCAGAGCAGCATGCCGCCCCCCCTGCCGGAGCGTTACGCCATGCCGGAGGTCGGCCAGCCGGCCCCCCAGCCGGAGGAAGGGGCGATCTACGGTGGGGCCAGGGGCCTTGATCTTTACCGGGACAGCCGAGCCCGCGAGGTGGGCGACCTGATCATGGTGCGGGTGGTGGAAACCTCCAGCGGCAAAAACGACGCCAACACCAAGACCGAGCGGGAATCCACCCTCTCCGGCGGAGTCACCTCCTTCTTCGGTTTCGAGCAGTGGCTGGCGGATAAAAATTCCCGTTTCACCCCCTCCTCCACCTCGATGCAGGCCGGGATGACCAATGATTTTGAGGGCAAGGCCGACACCGAGCGCAAAAGTCAGGTAACCGCCACCATTTCCGTCCGGGTGGTTGATAAAACCATGGACGGCAATCTGGTGATCCGCGGCTATCAGGAGGTGAAGGTGAATAACGAGACCCAGTTCATCATCCTCTCCGGGCTGGTGCGGCCCGACGATGTCACCGCCGACAACGCGGTTCTTTCCACCCGGATTGCCGATGCCCGCATCGAATACGGCGGCAAAGGGGTGGTGGGCGACAAGCAGCAGCCCGGCTGGCTGACCCGGACCCTGGATGTGGTCTGGCCCTTCTGATGGTTGGCATGATTCGTGCTTACTAAAACAGACAAGCGGCAAAAATGATCAGCCACAACTTTGGCAGGTGAAAAAAATGAACGCGACAAAACTGAATATAGCGGCGATTTTGCTGGCCTTACTGCTGATGCTGGCCTGCTGGCCGGCCCCCCTCGCCTCGGCCGCCCGTTTGAAGGACATGGCCTCGGTCAAGGGGGTGCGCGACAACCAACTGGTGGGCTACGGGATCGTGGTCGGCTTGAACGGCACCGGCGACGGCAAGAACGCGGTTTTCACCACCAACGGCCTGGCCAGCGTCATGCGTAACATGGGGATCCAGCTCGATCCCAAGGAAATTCAGGTAAAAAACGTGGCCAGCGTCATGGTCACCGCCAAGCTGCCGCCCTTTGCCAAGGCCGGTCAGACCATTGATATCAATCTTTCTTCGGTGGGCGACGCCACCTCGCTGCAAGGCGGTACCCTCCTGCTCACCCCCTTGAAAGGGCTGGACAACAAGGTGTACGCCCTGGCTCAGGGGCCGATCAGCATCGGCGGTTTCGA
This sequence comes from Desulfobulbaceae bacterium UBA5628, assembly GCA_002421565.1. Lineage (GTDB taxonomy): Bacteria > Desulfobacterota > Desulfobulbia > Desulfobulbales > Desulfurivibrionaceae > UBA5628. The sequence continues at coordinate 11,571 of DIKC01000051.1, forward strand.
GGTGGCGGGCGCCACTGCCGGCCGCCAGCGCAATCACCTGACCGTGGCCCGGATTCCGGCCGGGGCCTCGGTGGAACGGGAAGTGCCGGTGACCTTCATCGGCAAGGATGAAATGGTGATCAGTCTCGATCGCCCCGATTTCACCACGGTCAGCCGGATGAGCGCCGCGATCAACGGACTGCTCGGCGGCCAGTTCGCCAAGGCCAAGGACGGCTCGACGGTGGCGGTCAGGGTGCCGGATGATTACCGGGACAATGAAATCGCCTTTCTGGCGGCAGTGGAAAATCTTGAGATCGAAGTGGACGGCCCGGCCCGGATCGTGCTCGATGAGCGAACCGGCACCGTGGTGATGGGCGAAAACGTGCGCCTGCGGGAACTGGCCCTTTCCCACGGCGATCTCAGTCTCCAGATTGCGCCGCCGGCCGCGCCGGGACAGGAAAT
>DIKC01000045.1 GCA_002421565.1 Desulfobulbaceae bacterium UBA5628
TTTTGTTGAGGGCGTGGCCCATGTGAAGATGGCCGTTGGCATAGGGCGGGCCGTCATGGAGGATGTAAAGGGGGCGGCCGGCGGTGGCCTCCTGCACGGCCCGGTAAAGCCCTTCCTCCTCCCAGCGGTTCAGCATTTCCGGCTCCCGCCGGGCCAGGTCGGCCTTCATCGGAAACTCGGTCTGGGGCAGATTCAAGGTGGGACGATAATCCATGGGGGCAACTCCATTATTGTTACAAAATCACAATTTACCTCACCCTTGGGCAGGGAATTGCCCAAAATACCAGCCTGCGAGCAAGTTGCAAGGTAAAACCGGTTAACGGTTGACATGCCCTTCCAGAGGCAACATAATATCTTGTCCGCGAGTAACTATCCAGTTCGATGCCGGAATGGAACGAAAATCAAAGAGGTTCACACAGCATGGAATCCGTAATCATCGAAAAAGAAGCCATGAAATTGCCACCCCACGAAAGAGCGTTGCTTGCCGATCGCCTTTTGCAGACTCTGGACAATCATGACATCCTGATAAACCAAATTTGGGCGGAGGAAGCGGAACAGCGATTAGCCTCCTTCCGCGACGGCAAACTGGAAGCCCTGGATGGCCAAACCGTTATCGAATCCCTTAGAAAAAAAATGGGATGAAATTTCGCATCCTGTCGCCTGCCGCCGATGATTTAGCCAAAGCGGTGGAGTATTATGAAAGCCAGATCCTGGGATTGGGGTACGATTTTCTCGCTGAATACGAAACAACCATCGCACGAATTTGCCGCTTCCCCAAGGCGTGGGCGCAAATCAGCCCCAACCACCGCCGCTGTCTGATGCGACGCTTTCCTTTTGCTATCCTTTATGCCATCGAAAACGAAGAAATCCTGGTTTCCGGAATCATGAATTTACACCTGAATCCAGACAAACATCATCAACGTATTAACTAAACCATCCAATCCTTCCGACTCCATTCAGGGAAAGGAGGGGGGAAGAACGCTGGAGAGAAAAATGCCGAAGGTAATCGCCCTGGCGGGCAAGGGCGGGGTGGGCAAGACCACCACCACCGCCCTGTTGATCAAATATCTCCTGAGCCGGGGCAAGACCCCGGTGCTGGCGGTGGATGCCGACGCCAACGCCAATCTCAACGAACTGGTGGGGCTGGCGGTGGGGCTGACCATCGGCCAGGTGCGCAAGGAGCTCAAAAGCGAACTGCCGCCCGGCATGACCCGCGACCAGTACATGCAGATGAAGATTCACCAGGCCCTGGTGGAAGCGCCCGGCTTTGACCTGCTCTGCATGGGCCAGCCCGACGGGCCAGGCTGCTACTGCGCCGCCAACCAGTACCTGGCGATGACCATGGACCATCTGGCCGCCAATTATCAATACATCCTGGTGGACAACGAGGCGGGAATGGAGCACCTGAGCCGGATGAACCTGCGGGTGATCGATCTCCTGCTGGTGGTTTCCGACCCCTCGGCCCGGGGAATCATGACCGCCGAACGGATCGCGGCCCTCACCGGCCCCCTGGGGGTGCAAACCGGCCGCAAATACCTGCTGGTCAACCGGACGCCCTCGCCTCCCAGCCCGGCCCTCACCGCCCGGATCGACGAGGCGACCACCAAAAGCGACCTGGAACCGGGCGGCCTCCTGCCCCAAAGCGACAGCTTGGCGGAATGGGAACTGGCCGGCCGCTCCTATCTGGAGCTGCCGGAATCGGAACCAACGGTGGCCGCCGCCTTCGCCATCTTCGACCGTATCCTGGCATAAATTCCGGCTCCGCAAACTTGAAAATTAGGATTGACGATCCGAATTTTCAATGCTAATAAACGGCATGATCCCGCGCAATCGTTATACCAAAGCCATCATCACCGCCTTGCGACGCTCTCCGGTCTGCGCCCTGCTTGGCCCCCGGCAGTGCGGCAAGACCACCCTTGCCCGCATGTTGGCCCAAAGCCACGCGGCCCACTACTTCGACCTGGAATCGGAGGCGGATCGGCGCAGGCTGCAAAACCCGGAGTTGATGCTGGGCGTGTTATCCGGCCTGATTATTCTCGACGAAATTCAACTCGCGCCGGAACTGTTCAAGGCTCTGCGGGTTCTGGCGGATCGGCGGGACAACCCGGCCCGTTACCTGCTTCTGGGCAGCGCCTCCCCGCAAATCGTCAAAGGGGTTTCCGAAACCCTGGCCGGCCGGATCGAGTTCGTTGACCTGGCCGGTTTCGATCTTTCCGAAATACCCGCCGGGCAAACGGAACGGCTCTGGCTGCGCGGCGGCTTTCCCCGTTCGTTTCTAGCCGCATCCGAGGCGGACAGCCTGGCCTGGCGGGAGGGCTTTATTCGCACCTTCCTGGAGCGCGACATCCCCCAGTTGGGCATCTCGATTCCGGCGGCGGCCATGCGGCGTTTCTGGACCATGCTGGCCCACCTCCACGGCCAGACCTGGAACGCCTCCGAGCTGGGGCGCTCCATGGGGCTGACCGACAAAACCGTGCGCGCCTACCTGGACATCCTGACCGGCACCTACATGGTTAGGCAATTGCAACCCTGGCATGAAAATATCGGCAAGCGCCAGGTGAAGGCCCCGAGAATCTTTCTCCGCGACTCCGGCCTGTTGCACCGCCTGCTCAACATCGATGATCTTGCCGCCCTGCTGGGACATCCACGCCTCGGCGCCTCCTGGGAAGGGTTTGCCCTCGAGCAGGTACTCAATCTGGTGCGCCCGGAACAAGCTTGGTTCTGGGCCACCCACGCGGGAGCCGAGTTGGACCTGCTCATATTTGCCGGGGGAAAACGATACGGAGTGGAATTCAAGTTCAGCGAGGCCCCGAAGATTACCCGATCCATGCACAGCGCCCTGGCCGATCTCGATCTCAGCCACCTCTGGGTGGTGTATCCGGGAGCGCACAGCTACCCGGCCCACGAAAAGATCACCGTCCTTCCCTTGGCGGCCATCGAAAGCCTGAGTGATTTAAGGTGAAAGACGGATTGCCTTCATGCGGCCTGTAGGCGGCGAATATCTTCCAGCTCGCCGGCTAGTTCCTTTTCCGCTTCCCATAAGTCCACGGCGCGCTGGGCATTGAGCCAGAACTCGGCGCTGTTGCCGAACAACCGGGAAAGCCGCAGGGCCATTGCCGGGCTCAGGGCACGGCGGGCGCGCAGCAAGTCATTCACGGTCTGCCGTGACACCCCCAGGGCAACGGCCAGGGCGGCGGTGGTCAGACCGTAATCCGGCATAAAATCCTCATGCAGCATAACCCCCGGATGGGTGGGCGCAACCCCGCGTTTCCGCCTTTTGATACTCATGGCTGATCCTCAGTGGTATGCTTGTCGGCAAAGCTCACGATCATTGGCAATGACTACCTTGTCACGTGACGCATGTCAAGCAACAAAGACAACAGGTAGTACCCGACGATCAAACCCATACACCTTCAACAAAGAATCGGGTGAAAAACGCAGTGCGGCCCGGCGGGATTTGTTCCCGGCCGGGCCGTGCTGCGTAAGGGGAGCCGACTAAGTTTAGCGCTTGATGTTGATCAGTTCGTTCAGCATCTCGTCGGTGGTGGTGATGATCTTGGAGTTGGCCTGGAAACCGCGCTGGGTGGTGATCAGCTTGACGAACTCGGTGCCGAGATCGACGTTGGACATCTCCAGGGAGTTGGGGGCGATGGAGCCGAGGCCGTTCTCGCCCGGAGCGCCGGTTACCGGGGCGCCGGACTCGGTGGTGGCCCGGAAGATATTGCCGCCCACCTTGTGCAGGCCCTGAACATTGCTGAAGTTGGCCAACGCCACCTTGGCCTTCTGCAAGACCTGGCCGTTGGAGTAGCTGCCGGTGATAATCCCGCCGGTATTAACATTAACCGCCTGGAGGAAGCCGGCCGCAAAGCCGTCCTGATCCTGATAAATGGTGGTGGAGCTGTTGGCGTACTGGGTGGAGGTGAGGGCTTCCCGCTCAAAGTTGTAGCTCACCACCCCGCCCATCCGGCTGCCGTCCTCGCTGAGGTCGCCATCAATCACATCAAAACCGGTGCTGCCGCCGGAAGCGCTGGCGGTGCTGACCAAGTTGATAACCACTCCGTTGCCGCCGGCATCGGTGAACTCAATGGCGCCGGCGGTAAGGGCCATGGTCAAATCGCCGGCAGCTGTATCGCCATCCGTATCAATAACACCATCATCAAAAAGATCGTCCAGCCAGGTCATCAAAGTTTGGACGGTATCGCCGGCACCCACTGTATAGGTCGTGGCCGGCACGGCGGTGCTACCGTCAACCGCTGCTATCCCCGAGAAGGTGTAGCGGTCACCTACCGCGATAAGCCGACCGCTGGCGTCATAGGAACCAGCCAACGTGTCTCCCGCCACCACAGGCACAGCTCCAGCGGAATCGGTGTACATGGCCGGAGTCTTACCGGTGCCATCGCCGCCAATCAAGTTGCCGGAACTACCCAGGGGCAGGGCCGAGGCGGCCGGGCCAAAAATCGTGGCCCCGGAGCCGCCGTAGCTGTTGATCCGGAAGGTGAGCCCGCTGGTGTCGGTGGGGGAATCGGAAATCCGATCCCGCACCACCAGTCGTCCGGCCACATCGATAAAGGCGTCGGCATCAAAATCAGCCTCAATTTGATCGAGCATTTTCTGGATGGTGCTGCCATCATTGGTATCGACCGTATAGGTGTTGCGAACCGTGGTGCCATCCCGCTTGGTTCCGGCATAAACAATCTGGTCACCATTGGCCACCTGGGTACCATTGCTGGCAAAAACCGAGTTCCAGGCGGTAGTCTCGGTAATCACCGGCGGATTGCCGCTGTCAGTAGAAAGGGCCCGCCCCGGGGAGAGCAGCTCCCGCTTGGTGGTGTTGACATTGATCATACCGGTAACAGAAGAAGCGGAGGTAAGTAAATTGGTAGTAGTATTGGTAGCTCCCCAGGGGGTTGCATCATTGACCGGAGGCACCCCCGCAGTAATGTCGGTGAAAACCATCGAAATATCGGAGAACTTGCCCGCGCCGGTGGAGTCAATAATTCGCAGCTGGCCATCGGTATCAAGAAAGGCTTTGACATTACCGCTTTTAGCATTGGCCGAAGTTCCATCATCATAAAGAGTGGCGATAAAATCGAGCAGGTCCTGAATGGTATCACCTCCTACAACGGTAAAGATATTGTTAGCAGCGGTAGTAACATCGGTCCCGTCGACGGCGGTGCCGGCAAAGGTGAAAGTATCGCCAGCTGCAACCGGCACCCCATTATTGATCGCGGTCAGCTGAGTACTGGGATCAGTGATCTTGGTGCCGAGGGCATTAAGTATACTGGTGGAGGTGAAGGCCTGATTACTGGCAATGCTGGTGCCGCCGCCAAAGGGGTCGGAGCCGTTATAGGAAGAGGTGACAAAACTGGTGACGAACATCGGTGTTTCGCCACCAGCCAAGTCGGTCAGACGCAACTTGCCATACTGATCGATGCTGGCGGTGCCGCCAAAGGAATTGCCAATACTGGTGAGAAAATCAGACACCTTGTTGGTGCCAACCACCCGGTAACTGCTGGAAACCGCATTACCGTTCTTATCATAACCGCTCCAGGCAATAAGATCGCCATCAGCCATATTGGCGCCGTCGGAGTCATAGACATCCGCCCAGAGGGTTTCCTTGGTGATAGTGGCGGTAAAATTCTGATCGGCATAAGCGCCCCGGTCACTGACCAAAATCTGGGTCTGGTTGGTGGGCACCCCACCGTAGCGGGCCCCGAAGTTAACCGCGATCTCCTGATCATTGGTGGCGCCGGTAAAGTTAGCCTTAAATTTATAATAGCCGTCGGTATTGTCCAGCACCAAACGGTTGGTGTTCTGGGCCGGGTCCACCTTGCCGTCCGGCGGCACGTCCCAGGCGCTGATCGCGACAATGGCACCGGAGGTATTGAAATCGATCACCCCGTACTGAAGGGCACCGGCCCCTTTATGGGTTTCAAAGTTGTAGGCCTCGTTGGGGGCATAAATATCCTGTTCCCGAGCATCCAACACCCGCCGGTCAACACCGGGATCACAGGTAATCAGATACTCCCACTGATTCTCCTGGGTGGTGCGATCGAAATAGATGGTGATATCGTGGGCCGCACCCTTGGAGTCATAGACCTTGATCGCGGTGGTGTAGTTGTAGTTGGCCGAATCAATGGGATCGGTGGGGTTGGACTGGGCCGGGTTGGTACCGTTCCAGGCCTCAAAAAGTCGCGATTCGGTAATCTCCTTGTCCACCCGGGAATCGACGTTGACGATAACCTCCATCTGCTCGGTGGCTACCGGAGGAGTAGAGCTGCCCAGATAAATATCATCAATGGTACCCTGAATCTGGCCGGTATCGGAATCCATCGCCCACCCTTGGACGAAGTGGCCGCTGGGGCTAATCAGGTTCCCCTGGGTGTCGAAACGGAACTCGCCGGCCCGGGTGTAGAGGGCGGCCTCGGCGCTGTCGGCGGCCCGGAGCATGAAGAAGCCCTCGCCGCCGATCGCCATGTCGGTGGAGGTGGAGGTGGACTCAAAAGAGCCCTGGGCGAACAGCCCGTCCACCGCGGTCAGGGTGACGCCGCGACCGACTTGGGCGCTGCCGGCCGAGGTGGCGATGGACTGGGAAAGCACGTCCTGGAAGGTGGCCCGACTCGATTTAAAGGCGGTGGTGTTGACGTTGGCCACGTTGTCGCCCAGTACGCTCATGGAATTACCCATGGTGCTGAGCCCGCTGATGCCGGCGTAAAGTGAACTTGAGAGACCCATTTTGTTTCCTCCTGTTTATGTTGGTTTACGTTTTTTTTAATGAACCGAAAGCACGTCGCCGACCGACCGTTTCAGGTAGCCATCCACGGTCAGGGTCGCCTTGCCGGAGTTGAACTCCAGGCCGGTAACCCGGCCGGTGGAACGATATTCCGTTTCAATCGGCCTCCCCTCGGCGGAGAGGGCATCGATGCTGTATGAATAAAGGCCGTCGGCCACGGTATCGCCGTTATTGTTGGTGCCATCCCAGCTCACCTGCTGCTCGCCGGCATTCTGGTAGCCCAGATCCATGGTCTTGATCAGGCTGCCGTTGGGGGCATAGATGTAAAGGGTGGCCGAGGCGGCTGCCTCCGTCATGACGAAGTTGATCGGGCTGCTTTCGCCACCTGCAACCCCCACCTCATTGCCGAAGGTCTGGACATCCTTGTTGATCAGGGAGAGCAGTTGCAGGTTGTTCTGGGACTTCTGATAATCAAGCAGCTCGCCCATCTTGTCGGCCACCTTGAGGTTTGCTTCCATGGTGGAGAACTGGGCCAACTGGGAGGCCATTTCATAGCTCTCCATGGGACTCAGAGGGTCCTGGTGCTGCATCTGGGTGATGAACAGGGTCATGAAATCCTGACGGTCCAGTTCCTGTTTGCCCACCGCCTTTAAGGGGTTGGCATCCTCGTACATGGGGATACCGCTGCTGATGTTGCTTACGCTGGTCATGGTTGCCGCCTCCTAAGCAAAGAGATCAATGCCCTGGGCGCGGCCGGCGGCCGAACCCTGGTGGGCCTGGTGATACATCACATTATCCGGCACCTCGGCCAGAGTTTGCCGCCGCATGGTGCCCTGCTCGTTGGTCCAGGCAGAGGCAAAACGCTGCCAGGCGTTGTCGGCCTGATCCTGGCCCTGATCCACCGACACCATGCACTCGCCGATAACAAAACCCTGGCGCTGGAGGTTGTCGCGGAACATTTCCATGTTCTTTTCCATGATTTCCTTGACCCGGCTGTTCTCCATCATGAAGGAGAGAGAGACCTGATTATCCCGCACCAGCATCTCCACCTTGACCTCGCCCATTTCCTTGGGATAGAGGCGCATCACCAGGTGATGCTCGTTGCGATGGAGGCCGCGAGTGATGTTGTCGGTGATCCGGTTGAAAATCTGCTGCTCC
>DIKC01000011.1 GCA_002421565.1 Desulfobulbaceae bacterium UBA5628
GCGGAGCTGCCTCTTCGGATCAGGATCGATGATCCCAAGTTGCTGCGCTGGGCATGGCCGCCGGCGGTGGAGGCCCTGATCCTTTCCCTTACCCCGGAACAGTGGCCCGGTTTCGCGGCGGCGGTTTCCCGCCCGGCCCGCCTGCCGGGAAGGATCATCTGGGCCTTGCCGCCGGTGATCCTGCCCCCTGATCTGCCCTGGTACGAGGCGCGGATCAAGGAGTTGCGGGGGCGGGGATTTGCCGCCTGGCAACTCGGCCATTTCGGACAGCTACCCCTCTTTACTTCGGACGGTGAAGAAAAAAAAGGGCGGGGTAAAACGGCCGCGCTCTCCCTCTCCGGCGATTATACCCTCAATATCATCAACCATCTGGCCCTGGAAACCTGCCGCAAACTTGGCTTGGCCCCGGTGCAGGCGGCGGTGGAGAGCGACCGGGAAACCATCGCTCTGCTCGGCCGGCGGTTGCCGGGCTCTTTTGGCCTGACCATTTACGGCCGGCCGCCGCTTTTCACCGCCCGCGCCGTCCCGGCTTTTTTCCGCTGGCGGACGCCCTTTGTCAGCCCCCGGGGGGAACGGTTCGTTCTAGCCCGGGAGTTCGGGCAGACCCTGGCCCTGGCGGAACAACCCTTTTCCCTGCTCTCGCAAGCGCCGGAACTGGCAACAATGGGGGGCGCCTACGGGGTGATCGACCTCCGCCGTTTGCGGCTTAAGAAAAACGATCTTGCCCTCCTCCTGCGCCAGATCGGCACCCCCCTTCGCGGCCGGGCGTCGCTTTCCTCCTTCAACTACCGCGCCGGATTATCCTGACGGCAAAATTTTCCCTTTCCTATTGGCACGCTATTTGCTTTTGGCGATAGGCAGGAAGATTTTTGCGCCATCCGGGCAAGCAGGAGGAGTTTATGTCGATCCATAACATGATGTTCAACGGGTTGAGCGGGGTCAACAGCATGTCCGCCAACATGGGGGTGTTGGCGGACAATATCGCCAACATCAACACCGTAGGCCACAAAAGCTCGTACTCGCTGTTTCAGAATGTCCTGACCTCGGTCTCGTCCCAATACGGCGATATCGGCAACGGCGGTCAGGTTGCCGCCATCAACAAGAGTTTTCAGCCCGGCCAGTTGGAGGGAACCTCCAACGCCACCGATATGGCCATTGACGGCCGGGGATTCTTCATGTTGCGGGATTCTTTGGAAGACGAGATTCTTTACACCCGGGACGGCCAGTTACGGATCGATGAACAGGCCGATTCCCCGGCCGGCACTTATTTCCTGGTCACTCCCCAAGGCCGCTACGCCCAGGGTTACAACCTGGGATCGGTGGATAATCCCGGCAATACCATCGAGGATTTGTTGATCCGTCGGGAATGCCTGCCCCAGGCAACCAGTGAGATTACCCTGGCCCTCAACCTGCGATATGACCCGGACGCGGTGGAGACGATCCCGATCAGCGACGGAGAGCTGCTCTTGAACGACGGTTTGTCCGGCGCCAATGAGGATCTATGGGAGATGGCCGACGGCTGGGGCAACGGCGGTATTTTTGCCAATGAATGGAGCGCCGACCAGATTACCTTTGTCGACAACCGGATGACCATTACCCTTGAGGATGCCGGCAGCGGTCTGGTTTCCGGGGAATACCGGAGTCTGGAAAGCTACGGCTATGGACGTTACGAGGCCCGGATCAAGGCATCAGACGTTCCCGGAACTATTGCCGGTTTCTTTACTTACAGCGAAGCCCCCCACGATGAAATCGATATTGAAATCAAGGGGGATGACCCGAGCAAGATGCAGGTCAATTACTGGAGCGACGGAGAGGAGCATCCGGTGGTCATTGATCTCGGTTTTGACGCCTCCCAGGATTTCCACACCTATGCCTTTGAATGGGAGCCGGAAGGCATTAAATGGTTTGTCGACGGGGTGGAGGTTCATGTCGAGGATGGCAGCAACGGCGCTCTGCCGAGCAATCCCGGCCAGTTGATGCTTAACCTCTGGGCCAGCGAGGGGGCCGGGGAGTGGAGCAGCGACTTCAGCTCCATTGATCCGGTGTCGATTGAAGTTGACAGCATCAGCCACACCGCCTTTGCCACCGCCGAAACGGGCGATCCCCAATCCCTTTACGCGGCCTGGGACGGGACCCAGCAGCCGCCCCTGCCGGAATCGGCTTACGATTATTGGACCAAGCTGCAATGTCATGACGATCAGGGAGAGTCGTTTGATGTCAGCGTCTATTTTGATTACACCAGCGAGGCCAACGAACGGGAATTCATCGTTACCCATGACCCGGCCTTGGATCGGCGACTAATCGACTCTGATGGCGCCCGTTATAATGACGGTGACTCTCCCGAAACCGGCGCCGGCGCCTTGCTTTACGGCAAGTTGATTTTTAACAGTGTCGGGGAGTTGCTTGATATTCAGGCCTGGCAGGTGCCGCCCAACGGTGATCTGCTCCCAACGGTTGGCAATATGTTGGCCCGGGATCCACGGAGCGGCTTTTATTCCTTTGAGTATAATTTGAGCGGAATCGGCCCCAATTTAAGCTCCACCCTTAACTTTGGCGCTATTGCCACCCCGCGGATCGCACGCAGTCAGGGGTTGGCCAAGGCGGACGGTTCCGGAGAAAGTGCCTCGGCGGTGGATGTTTTGACCAGTTGGGATAGTGTTTACGATATCGCCGGCAATCGGGCGCAAAATGGGGATGAAATAAGCTTCAACGGTTTAAAGGGGAGTGGCGAGGCGGTTGCGCTGACCTACGTGGTGGATTACCGGAATCGGGTGGAGGATCTCATGGTGCAACTGGAAGAGGCTTTTTCATGCACCGCCCTGATCCGCGGTGGTCGGCTGGAACTGCATGACCTGGCAACCGGCGCCAGTCAGTTGACTATTACCGATATCAGCTATCGCGATGCCAATGGCGATTCCCCGATGGAAAATTCGGCCCTGGCGCAGCTTTTTGGCGACGAGGGCTCCTCGTTTGTGGTCGAGCCCAACGAAGAGATGGGATTTTCTCCCATCCGTACCACCAATTACGCGAGCCAATCAAGCGATGTGTTCAAGGGGCAGAACGGTTACGGGACAGGGATTCTGCAGGATATTTCGGTGGCCGCCGACGGGACGGTTACCGGTCATTATTCCAATAATCAGAGTCTGGCCCAGGCCCGGGTGGCGCTGGCTGATTTTGCTGATTACAAAGGATTGGCGCTCTACGGCGGCAATATCTACAAGGCCACCGAAGAGGCCGGAGCGCCGGTGATTGGGGTTGCCGGCAGCGGCACCTTCGGCAATGTCCACGGTAACTCGCTGGAGATATCCAACGTGGATCTGGCTCGCCAGTTCGTGGATCTGACCATGACCCAGCGCATTTTTCAGGCCAACTCCATGATCCTGACCACCGCCAACGAGGTCTATGAGACGGCGCTGCGTCTGAAACAGTAGCCGTCGGTTTTCAGCTTTTAACAAAAACGGGGAACCAAGAATAACATCTTGGTTCCCCGTTGTTTTTTGGTGGTGGAGCTGAGGGGGATCGAACCCCTGACCTATGCATTGCGAACGCATCGCTCTCCCAGCTGAGCTACAGCCCCGTAATCCTTTCCCATAAACCATGCGCGGCGTTTTTCGTCAACAGGCATCTTGGGCAAAAAAGGGGCGACGGCCGGAAAAAGCAGGGCTTCAACGGCGGTTGGGGGGAGAGAAGCAGACGATCAGGTGGCGGCCCTGGTCGCGCCATTCCACCGAGCGGGCAAAGGCCTTGATGATGAACAACCCCCGGCCGCTTTCGCCGGTAATCTGTTCCGGCCGGGTGGGGTCGGGAATGGCCTGATGATCGAAGCCGCTACCGTTGTCATGCACCTCAAAGGTGAATTTATCATCAAAGTGCCAACGGAAGGTGATCGGCAGGTCGGGATCGCGGCGGTTGCCGTGTTTCCAGGCATTGATTACCGCTTCCGCCAGGGCCATGTGGATTTTTATCTCCGCCTGGCCGTATCCCCGGCGGAACATCTCTTTCTCCACCAACCGCCAGCAGGCGTCCACCACCTGATCTATACCCTGGTAATGGGCGGGGAAAATCTGTTCTTCGCCGCTGCTCACCGGGGGCTCTCCTCCCCTGGGCGCGGATGATCTACCGTAAGTCGCGGCGGAAATGGAAGAAGCGCTCATCGGAGATTCTCCGTGTTCGGTGATGACAGTGGGTCGGATGACCTACCGCCGGTGGCTGTCTGACGACCCTGGTAGCTGATCGCCAGCATGGTCAGGTCGTCGGGAAAAATAACACTGTTGGAGAAGGTCAGCAACTGTTCCACCAGTTTGTTCAGGGCCTTGCCGCTGGCCGGAAAACCGAGACGATCCACCATGCTGGTCAGTCCGCCGCCGCCCAGCATATCATCCTGCTGATCGGTGATTTCAATCGCCCCGTCGGTATAGAAAAGGAGACCGTCGCCGGCCTCCATCTGCATGATGGTGATCTCGTAAATGTGATCCCCAACCAGGCCCAACGGCAGACCGGACATCTTGAGCTGGCGGGAATGGCCGTGGCGGGAGAGAATCAGCGAAGGGCTGCCGGCGGCGCAAAGGGCGATTGCCTCGGAGCGCAGGTCGATGAGCCCGAAAATTCCGGTGGCGAACGATTCGTTGTCCCGCACCAACTGGCAGAGGCTACGGTTCAATTGGCCGACAAAGGTGGCGGGTCGATCCAGCACCCGGCGGTTGCTTTCCCATAGCGAGTGAAGATGCATGGCGTAGAGTCCAGCGGCGGTGCCGTGGCCCATGACATCCACCAGACAGAAGGCGTAACGGTCGTTGTCCAGTCGTTCCACGGTGTAGAAATCACCGCCGATCATATCATGGGGCAGGTACTGGACCGCGAAACGGAGGCGGGGGTTGTCGTCGGGCGGCATCCGCATCGATAATTGCTGGATGGTGCGAGCCCGCTCCAGATCGCGGACCCGGGCCGAGGCGTCGCGAAATATTTCCACCCCGCCGATCACCCGGCCCTGGTCGTCATGGATCGGGGCGACGCTGACCTGGACCGCGATCCGCTTGCCGTCCTTGCCCTTGGCAAAGACCAAAGCCGGGGCCAGGGAGCCGTGATCGGTGATCATGGCGCGATGGAGGGGGCACTGTTCCTTGCCGCAGAGCTGGCGGCCTTCCTTGTCGGTATGGCAGAGGACGTTGTCGTGGCAACTGCGGCCCACCACCTCCGTTGCCGACCAGCCGGTGATCCGTTCGGCGGCCGGGTTCCAGTAAACGATCCGCCGTTCAAGATCAGTAACATAGACCCCGTCGTTGAGCGAGTTTAACACCTGGTCGGCGGTGTAGGGCATGGCCGCGGCGCGGGCCCTGGTCAGCAAATCGTCCTGATTGGCGGTCATGATCGGTTTGTTCATTGCGGCGTCGGCGGCGAGCTTTCCGCCTGGTCGCGGCTGAAGCCGGCCACCGGCCGGCCGATGTGATAACCCTGGCCGTAGTCGATGCCCAACTGTCGGCACGCCTCGGCAATCCGTTCGTCTTCCACGTATTCGGCCACGGTTTTTACCTTCAATTCCTTGGCCAGGGTTACGATACTCTTGGTGTAGGCCATGAAATCAGGGTCGTCGAGCATGTTACGGATGAATTCCCCCTCGATCTTGATGTAGTCGATGGGGAAGAGTTTGAGATATTTGAAGGAGGAATAGCCGGAGCCGAAATCGTCGATCGCGAAACAGTAGCCCTGGGCCTTCATCCGGGCCACGAATTTCTGGAGCATGGAAACATTGCGGACCGTGTCCCGTTCGGTAACTTCAAAGACGATGCGGCTTGGATCCATCTCGTATTTTTTGCTTAGTTCCTGGATCTTGGGCAGCAGTTCCGGGAAGATAAAGGACTTGGGGGTGATATTGATAAAGAGCTTGCCCTGGTAGTCGTGGCTGTTGGCGATCCGGTAGGCCTTTTCCATCAGCACCAGATCGAGTTTGTGGAGCAGCCCGATCCGTTCCGCCGCCTGGATGAATTCACCGGCGGTGAGCACCGTCTCGCTGCCGGTGGGAATCCGCATCAGCATTTCGTGGGCGCTTACCTGGCCGCTGGCCAGATGGCGAATGGGCTGGAAGTAGGGCACCACGTTCTGGTTTTCGAGCGCCTGGTAAACCTTGAAGTTGACGTCGCTTTCATGCTTGAAGATTTCCGCCACCTCGGAGTCCTGGGGCTCGGCGATGGAATTTTTACCCTCGCCTTTGACCTTGTACATCATGTTGTCGGCCACCAGGAAAAGATCCTTGGCGTTTTTGGCATGTTCCGGGTACATCGCCATCCCGATCGAGATCGTGGTCTGCACCTTTGCCCCTTCCGGACTCATCACGCTCAGGGCGGAAACCGCCTTGATGATCCGGTCGGCCCCGGCATGGGCCTGTTCGCGGGTGGTTTCCGGTAACAGGACGGTGAACTCGTCGCCGCCGTAGCGGGCCACGAAATCGCCGTCCCGCACCGCTCCCCGCAGGGCTTCGGCCAGTTGCTGGAGGAAGAAGTCGCCGAAGGCGTGGCCGTAACGGTCATTGACCGTCTTGAAGTTGTCCATGTCGATGATCAGCAGGGCGAAGTGATACTTGTGGCGGTCGGCCCGGCCGGTTTCATAGTGGAGCAGTTCCCAGAACATCCGCTGGTTGTGGAGATGGGTCAGGGGGTCGCGGGTGGCGTAGTATTCGAGATCCTTGGTGTATTTGTAGATCGCCTTGACCGATCCCACCAAGTTGAGGAGGGTGGAAAGGACGCTGTCGAGAACGATGTGATAGACCGAATCCATCACCACGTTGGACTGCACCCCGATCCCGACGATGCCGCCTACCTTAGGTTTATCCAAGAAGAGGGATTTGGTCCGCAGTTCGATGTCGTGGAGATTGAGGTTTTTGGGCAGGGGCACCGGCGAGCCGCAGTCGTGGTGGATGACCTTAACCGCCGGCGAGTCGCTGGCCAGATGGAAGTGCGAGTACACCTGCTGCTGGATCAGGCTTTCCAGCTCCACCTTGGTCTGGTCGCTGGGGGCGCTGCGCCAGAAGACATCCAGTTCGTATTCGTTTTCGCTTTCCTGGAAAAAGGCGAGGAGGGCGTAGGTGTCGATGATGTTGTTAATGTCCACCAGCAGTTCCTTGATGAACTTCTGCCAGTCCTGAACCACGTTGGAGGTGATGATGAATTTGTTGAGAATTTTGATCTCGAACTCCAGCACGTCCTTGTCCACCGCCACGTCGCGGAGCCGCTCGGCGAGATCGCCGACCGCGGTGAAGGCCTGGTTCAGTTCCGCGAAGCCGAAGTTGCTACGGCCCAGTTTACTGATCACACTGAGATCGGTGACCGTTTTGATCTCGGCGGTTTTGTGGCGGAAATCATCTACCGCCGCGGTCACCCGGCTCACCACCAGCATGGTCACCGCCACCACCAGGGCGATGGCAATCCCGCCGTAGATTATGAATATCCAGAGATATTCGCTCCGCATCCGGGCGGCCATCTCCTTGACGTTCTGTTTGACCTCCACCACCCCCAGAACGGCGCCGAGGGCGGCGTTGGGATGACATTTAAGGCAGGAATCATCCTCCACCGTCAAGGGATAAAGGTGGCTGATCATGGTCGCGTTTTCCCGGATGGCGACCTGGCCGTAGCCGCCGATCACGGCCTTGGTCGTTTTGCTGAACGGACTTTGCCCCTCCGCCGGGCCGTAAAGTTCGTCCACCAGGGAGCTGCGGTAGACCTCGATCCGGTAGGGGGAGGTGGAATGGGCCGCCTTGATCTGGCCGATTACGGTGAGCAGTTGTTCCCGGCTGGGACCGTAGGGCATCAGGGCGTTGATCGCGGTGTAGGTCTGGCCGGCGATCCCGGCGGCGGTGTCGTGGGCCTGGCGGGTGATCAGCCGGTCGTAGAGAAAACTGGCGGTACCCAGGACCAGCACAAAGACCACCAGGGTCACTCCCATGATCCGGGAGAAGAGGTATTTGCGCAGGGAGTCGTCCAGAATCGGCAGATCAAAAAGCCGGGAGAGGCGACGGCCTACGGACGGAGTTGATTCAGGCATGGGAGGCTCCGGAATATATCTATAATAAAGCGTAACTATTATTAAATCAGGTTGTAAACTATGCCACACTGTTATCTTGCCACCATTAAAGGTCAAGTCTTTTTTCGGGGGCGTGGACTTTTGTGCCGGCTGGGGCTATGATGTCCGCCATGCACGAGATGTCCATCGCGATCAAGATTGTGGAACTGGCCGAGGCCGAGGCCAGGGCGGCCGGCGCCCGGAGGATCAACCGGGTCGAGGTTGAGGTGGGGGCCTTGGCCGGAGTGCTGGCCGATTCCCTGCGCTTCTGTTTTGAAGCCGCCTGTCGCGCCACTTTGGCCGAAGGGGCGGAACTGGCGATTGTCGAGATTGCCGGCCTAGGGCAATGCGCCTCCTGCGGGGAGGAAGGCCCGCTGGCCGAACTGCTGGCGCTCTGTCCTGCTTGCGGCGGCTTTATGCGGCCGCTCAAGGGCCGGGAATTGCGGCTGCTTTCCCTGAATATCGATGAGCGAGAGGGATAAAAATGTGTGATGCCTGCGGTTGCGATCATGAGCATGAAAAAGCGACCATCACGGTGCCGGGGGCGTTGTCGGCCGCCCATGGCCACGACCACGATCATGGGCATCAACATGGGCATGAGCAGGAGCAACCGGGGCGGCGGTTGCGGGTCGAGCGCGAGGTGCTGGGGCAAAACGATCAACTGGCGGCCCATAACCGCGAGCATTTCCAGCGACAGGGGATATTGGCCCTCAATCTGGTCAGTTCTCCCGGCAGCGGCAAGACCACTTTGCTGGAGCGCACCATCCGGGCATTGCAGGGCCTTCGGCAGCTGGCGGTGATTGAGGGCGACCAGCAGACCCTGCTCGACGCCGAGCGGATTCAGGGTACCGGCGCGCCGGTGGTTCAGGTCAACACCGGGGCCGGCTGCCACCTGGACGCGGAGATGATCCATCGCGCCCTCCACCGCCTCAATCCCGTTCCCGGTTCCCTGCTCTTTATCGAAAATGTCGGCAATCTGGTCTGCCCGGCGATGTTCGATCTGGGCGAGGCGGCCAAGGTGGTGA
>DIKC01000039.1 GCA_002421565.1 Desulfobulbaceae bacterium UBA5628
GACCCGCAAAATCATCCACAGCCGGGAAATCTTCCGCCAACTCAAGGCCGGCCAGGAAAACGCCGCCGGGTGAAACCGTCCAGCAGCACTGAAGCAGACTTGGGATACGAAATATCGTAAAGGAGGATGGGATGGAATATCGCAGCGGCAGAATGGGACGGGTGTTCATGGTGCGTTTTGACGACGGCGATGATTTCCTGGCCGGGATGCGGCAGGTGATCATCAAGGAGGATATCCGTTGCGCCTGGTTCTGGGTGATCGGCGGCCTGCGCGAGGCCGGGGCGGTGATCGGCCCCAAGGAGCCGGTGATGCCACCGGAGCCGGTCTGGGCCGAGGTCGCCGGGGCCAGGGAAACCCTGGGCAGCGGCAGCATCCTGCGGGACGGCGAGGAACCGAAAATCCATCTCCATGCCGCCTTGGGCGATCACGGCGAAACCCTTACCGCCTGCATCCGCCGGGGCACCAAGACCTATCTGGTGCTGGAAGTCTGCATCCTGGAAATCAACGATCTGGACGCCTCCCGCCCCTGGTTTCCGGAAGGCGGCTTTCACCGCCTCACCTTTTCTTAATCGACCGAATCATCTTTTTTCATCTTTTTTCATTGACAGCATGCCCCTTCTTTCTCCAAGATTAAAATAACATTACAAACGCAATCATCAGCCCCAACAATATTATCCGGAGGAAACACCCATGGCTACCAAGGCCCCGACCACCGCCAAGAAGAAGACCGCTACCGCCGCTAAACCTAAAACAACCAAAGCAAAAACCGCCGCCCCCGCCAAGGCCGCCAAAAGCGCCGCTCCGGGCTGCGACTTCACCCTGACCGCTCCCGGCGCCGGCGAAGTATGCCTGGTGGGGGATTTCAACAACTGGGAACACGGCAAGGGCAAGATGCGCAAGGGCAAGGACGACACCTTCAAGAAGAGCCTCAAACTGGCGCCGGGCCGTTACGAATACCGTTTCGTGGTGGACGGCATCTGGTGGACCGACCCCAACAACGACAACCGCTGCCTCAACGCCTTTGGCGAGGAAAACGCTGTTATCATCGTCAACGGCTGAGACCGCCCCTTTCCCGCCCACAAAAAAGCCCGGAAGCATCCACTGCTTTCCGGGCTTTTGCACTTCTATGGGTCAAACCGTGACGATCAGTCGGCCGGGGTTACCTTGACCAGTTCGTCGCCGGGCCGCACCGCCGCCCCGACCTTGGCCGTTATCTGTTGCACCTTGCCGTCCATCGGGCTGGTGATCGGGGTCTGCATCTTCATCGCCTCCAGGATCACCAGCCGGTCGCCGACCTTGACCTCCTGACCTACCGCCACGCTTATCTCGCAGACATTGGCCCCGAACGGCGCCCGCAAATCGCCGGCCTTGGCCAGGTCCTCAATCTCCTGCTTGCTCAGCTTGGGGGCGGCGGCCGCGCCGCCGCCGTTACCGGCCGTAGCCTCCGGCTCGAATTCAAAGACCCGCTGATGATGATCGACATTTAAATAGACATGGGTGGTGCCGTCCTCGTCGGTCTGTTGCGGGCCGATCTCAATCACATGCTCCTTGCCGGCGTGATCGCGGAACTTGATCACCTCGCCCAGCCGGAAAGCGCCCCGCCGGAACAAAACCGACGGCGGCAGCACATAAGACTTGCCGAACTTTTCCTCGAACTTGAAAAAGGCGACCGCATCGTTGGGATGCTGGAGGTAGGAAACCAGCTGCTGATCCGTGGGCTCGGCCCCGATCTTCTTGGCCAGTTCCCGCCGTTCATGGTCGATGTCCATGTCCTCGATCGCTTCCATTCCCCCTTCTTTTTCGATAATCTCCCGCCAGTCGGCGCCAAATACCTTTTCGTAAATCCACTCTTCCGGCTGATAAAAGGGGAAGGGGCCGTACTTGCCGAGGAGCAGGTTTTTCAAGTCGCCGGAGGGATTGCCGTAGCGGTCGCCGCCCTGGACATTGCTCACCGCCGTGGTCCAAAGAATCTGGGAACCGGGGGTGACGCTCCAGAAATTGCCCAACTCCTTCTGCACCTTGGGCAGTTCCTGGTGGAGAATGGCCGGCATCTTGTCGAGAAAGCCGCCCTTGGAGGCCTGCTCGAAGCTGCTCCCGGCCGCCCCGCCCGGCAGTTTATGAATCTGGACGGTGGGGTCGTTGCCCTTGAACTGGGACTCGAAAAACTCATAATGCTGCCGTTCGCCGCGTAGCACCTCGGAGGTTTCCACCACCGCCGCCTCGTCGAGGCCCACCGCCTGATGGCCGTATTCACTGAGGGTGTTGACCACGGTCAGAATCGAGGGCGGCCCGTAATAGCCGGAAAAGGCGTGGTCGGAGGCGTCGACGATTTTGGCTCCGGCCTGGACCGCGGCCACGATCCGGCCCACGTCGTTGCCGTCGGTGTTGTGGCCGTGATAGTGGATAACGATCTCCGGATATTTCTGCTTGATCGCGTCCACCAGGTCGCCGATCCGCTTGGGAGTGCCGAGGCCGCCGTGGTTCTTGACGCAGAGGATGATCTGCTCGCCGGTGACCGCGAGAATCTCGCCGACTTTTTTCACGTAAAACTCATTGGTATGTTCCGGGCCGGTGGAGAAGCAAACCGCCGGCTCCAGAATCTTGCCGGATTTCTGCACTTCCTCGAACACCGCGACCATGTTGGGGACATGGTTCAAAAAGTCGAACACCCGCCAGACATCCACGTACTTGGCGAATTCCCGCACCACCAGCCGGATCACGTTCTGGGGATAGGGCCGGTAGCCGAAGAGGTTGATCCCCCGGCAAAGGGTCTGGAACAGGGTCTTGGGCATCCGCTCCCGCAGCAGTTCCAGCTTGAGGAAGGGATCGACCTGCTTGCGGAGAATATCGACGTGGATCGAGGCGCCGCCGGTGATTTCCAGGGAGAAAAAGCCCGCCGCCTCCCGCGGCTTGGCGGCCAGCAGGTCGGTGTGGAGCAAAATCCGGTTCTTGTAGTCGGACTGGGAAAGGTCGCGGGCGGTGTTGGTGACGTAATAGCCGGTCGCCTGGCGCAGGTTAGCGAGGGTCTCATTGACGCTCATGCCGTGGACGATGCGTTCCATATCTCTGCCTCCTAGACGGCGTAGGGATTTTGTTTGCGATAATGAATTTCGGCGATCAGCCGGGCCAGCTTGTTGCCCTCGGTCTCCTCGTCCTCGTAATCCAGCAGGTGGGGGTGGGTGTCGAGGAATGAGGTGTTGAACTCGCCCTTCTTGAAATCCGGATCGTCGATCACCCGCAGGTAAAAGGGGATGGTGGTCTTAGGGCCGGTGATCACGAAGTTGTTGAGGCAGCGGCGGAGGCGGTCCACGGTTTCGTTCCAGGAAAAACCGTGCACGGTGAGTTTGACCAGCAACGAGTCATAGACCTCGGGGATGGTGTAGCCCTGGTAAACAAAGCCGTCCAGCCGCACTCCGTAACCGCCGGGCGAGCGATAGACCGACACCGTCTTGCCTCCTTCCGGCATGAAATTGTTCTGGGGGTCTTCGGCGTTGATCCGCACCTCGATGGCATAACCCCGCACCTGGATGTCCTCCTGGCAAAAGGCCAAGGGCTTGCCCAGGGCCAGCTTGATCTGGGTGCGGACGATGTCGATGCCGGTGACCATTTCAGTAACCGTATGCTCCACCTGGACCCGGGTGTTGATCTCCATGAAGTAATAGTTGAGATCCTTGTCCACCAGGAATTCAACCGTGCCGGCATTGAAATAGTTGGAGGCCTTGGCGGCCTTGACCGCGGTTTCGCAGATTTTGTCGACCAGGGCCTGGTCCTTGATCAGGGAGGGGGCGATCTCCACCAGTTTCTGATTGCGGCGCTGGATCGAGCAGTCCCGGGAGCCGAGATGAACGGTGTTGCCATCCTTGTCGGCCATGATCTGGACCTCGATGTGCTTGGGGGTCAGCACCAATTTTTCCAGGAAAACCGCGTCGTTGTTAAAGGCGGCCCGGGCTTCGGCGCGGGCCACCGGAATTTCCGCCCGCAATTGCTTTTCGTCGTCGATCCGGCGGATGCCGCGGCCGCCGCCGCCGGCGGTGGCCTTGAGCATCACCGGATAGCCGTGCTGCTTGCAGAACTCCACCGCCTGCCGCACCCCTTCCTCGCCGGCCGCCAGGCTGGGAGTGCCGGGAACCAGAGGAATCCCGGCCTCCTGCATGATCCGGCGGGCGGTGACCTTATCGCCCAGGGCCTGGATCACCTCGGAGGGCGGGCCGATGAAGATGATCCCGTTATCCTCGCAGGCCTTGGCAAAATCGGGATTCTCGGCCAGGAAGCCGTAACCGGGATGAATCGCGTCCACTCCGGCCTTGCGGGCGGCGGCGATCACCTTGTCGATGTTGAGATAGTCGCAGCGGGGGCCGTCGCCGAGCCAAAGGGCCTCGTCGGCGGTGCGAATGTGCTGGGCCTCGTTGTCCGGGGTTTCATAAATCGCCACCGAAATGTGGCCCAACTCCTGGATCGCCCGGATAATCCGCAGGGCAATCTCGCCGCGGTTGGCAACCATGATTTTCTTTTTCAAGGCGTACCTCCTCACCAGAGAAGAGTTTTAAGAACCGACAAAGTTTCCAACAGTTCGTAAAAAGAGCGAAAAAACAGGAATGAAGCAAAGGACGCGCAAGGCGCAAAAAAAAGGCCCACTTCCCGAATCCGGCGCAGTGAACCATTGTTACCTCACGCTCAAAAATCGAATCTAACATGGAACAAATCAAATATCAACCCTTGCCGCGGCATCTTCTTCCCTGGTATAGAAAGGGAGACCTGCAAGCAGTTGCCTCAAACCAGGAGGAATTTTTAATGACCACCACTCCCCGCCGGGGCGAAATCCATCGCCGCACCAAGGAAACCGATATCAACCTGAGCCTGACTCTGGACGGCCGGGGCAACGCCTCGATCAAAACCGGGGTGGGATTCATGGATCACATGATGACCCTGCTGGCGGTGCACGGCTTTTTCGACCTGACCCTTACCGCGGCCGGCGACACCGAGGTGGACGACCACCACACGGTGGAAGACCTGGGGATCGCCTTAGGCCAGGCATTGAAGCAAGCTTTGGCGGGCCTGGGCGGAATCACCCGTTACGGAGCGGCGGCGGTGCCGATGGATGAGGCCCTGGTCCGGGTCACCCTCGATTGCTCCAACCGCCCCTTTCTTTATTACGGCCTTACCCCCCCGGATCAGAAGGTGGGGGATTTCGACACCGCCCTGGCCAAGGAATTCCTGCGGGCCTTCAGTCTCCACGGCGGCCTTACCCTGCATGTGGAAATGGCCCACGGCGACAACAGCCACCATATCCTGGAGGCGATGTTCAAGGCCCTGGGCCGGGCTCTGGCCCAGGCGGTCAGCCCCGATCCCCGCCTGAGCGGCGCCCCGCTCTCCTCCAAAGGCGCCCTTTAAAACCAACCCCCCCGGAAAGGAGTCCCACCGTGAACCTTTGCCGCCCGCACTCTCTGTCCTTACTGGCCTCCCTTCTCCTGGCCTGTCTGCTGCTCGCCGGTTGCGCCGCCAAACCAGTCGCCCCGACGGCCGGGCCGGAAGAGGCGGTGGGCGATATCGTAGTCCTGCCGGTGGACATCTCCCCCGATCACAGCGGCCGCCGCACCGGGGAACAACAAAAGGAACTGGAAAACGGCCGGGAGGTCTTGGATCGCCTGCTGGCCAACTATTTCAAGGAACGGCCGGAACTGAAAATCATCAGCCAAGGCGAGGAAGAAGTGCGAACCGGCGATAGTTTCAGCCGCAGTCGCCTGGCCGCCGCCCGTACCGTGGCGACCGCTTACGGGGCCGGCGCGGCTCTGGTCACCACCCTTTACCGTTTTGAGGAGCGCCGGGGCAGCCGTCTGTCGGTAATCAGCCCGGCCTCGGTCGCCTTTGATTTCAAGCTGATCAAGACCGAAGACGGGCAGGTGCTCTGCTCCGGGATGTTCGATGAAACCCAGCAGGCCCTGTCGGAAAACATCCTCGATTTTTTCAAGAGCTCCCAGCGCAAATTCCGCTGGATCGAGGCGGAGGAACTGGCCGCGGAAGGGGTGCGGAACAAGCTGGGCGAGTGCCCCGCCCTGCGCAAGAATCCGGCCGAATAGAAGGAAGGGGTTGCCGGTGCCAGCGGATGCGGTGACAATTCCGCCGGAGATCAACCGGCTGGTGGGCCGGGCCATGCACCGCTACCAAATGCTGGCCGATGGCGACCGGGTGATGATCGCGGTTTCCGGCGGCATCGACAGCCTGGTTCTCTGCCGCCTCCTCGATTGCTGGCGGCGCAAAGCCCCGATCCATTACGAACTGCTGGCCGTCCATCTCGACATGGGCTTTAGCGGCTATCTGCCGCCGCCGGGCCTGACCGACACCCCCGGAATCCCCTTGTCCGGCACATCGGAACTGGTACGGGAACAACTGGTTGCCGCCGGCCTGCCCTTCCACATCGAAGAAACCGCTTTCGGCCCCGAAGCCCTGGCCGCCGAGGCAGGCAAAAACGGCTGCTACCACTGCGCCGCCCGTCGCCGGGCCAGACTTTTCGAACTGGCCCGCGAACAGGACTGTAACAAGCTGGCCTTTGGTCATCACCAGGAAGACATCATCGAGACCTTCTTCCTCAACCTGCTGTACGGAGGCAATCTCAGCACCATGGTTCCCAACCAGCACCTTTTTTCCGGCCGCCTCTCCCTGATTCGGCCCCTGGCCCTGCTCGACAAAGCAATGGTGCGGAATCTGGGCAAGCTTTTCGGGGTGCAACCGGTGGCCAACCCCTGCCCCCTAACCGAACGCTCCAAGCGCCGGGAGGTGCGCGACCTGCTGGCCACCATCACCGGCAATGACCCCCAACGGCGGGCCAGCATCTTCGCCGCCCTCGGCAATGTCCGCCGCGACTATCTTTTGTAAAGGAGATCATGCGCATCATGGAGAAATATGCCCCCCTTTACCGCGGCTACTGCGCCTATGCGGTGAGCCGGGGCACCACCGCCGATATCGGCCCCGGCTCCTGGCGGATCGTCGATGGCAAGCTCTACCTCAACCTCAACCAGGAGGTTCAAGTCCCGTGGGAGGACATTCCGGGTTACATAAAAAAGGCCGACCAGAATTGGCCGGCCGTGCTGAACCGTTGAGCGGGGGTTGAGGGTCACAGCAGCTTGGCCATTTCCTTGGCAAAATAGGTGAGGATGATGTCCGCCCCGGCCCGGCGGATGGAGAGCAGGCTTTCGGCCATCACCCGTTTTTCGTCCAGCCAGCCGTTGGCGGCCGCCGCCTTGATCATGGCGTATTCACCGCTAACCTGGTAGGCGGCGATGGGATGATCGAACTCGTCGCGCAGCATCTTGATGATGTCGAGATAGGCCAGGGCCGGCTTGACCATCAGGATGTCCGCCCCTTCCTCCACGTCCAGGGTCGCTTCCCGCAGGGCTTCACGGCTGTTGGCCGGGTCCATCTGATAGGCCCGGCGGTCTCCTTCCTGGGGGGCGCAGTCGGCGGCGTCGCGGAACGGCCCGTAAAAGGCCGAGGCGTATTTCACCGCATAGGACATGATCGCCACCTGATCGAAGTTGTTTTCATCCAGGGCCTCGCGGATTGCCGCCACCCGGCCGTCCATCATGTCCGAAGGGGCGACCAGATCCGCCCCGGCCTGGGCGTGGGAAAGAGCGATCCGGGCCAGCACCTCCAGGGTGGCGTCGTTGTCCACCTGCTTTTCCAGCAAAATCCCGCAATGGCCGTGACTGGTGTATTCGCAGAGACAGACATCGGTAATCACGGTCAAGTCCGGGGCTTTGTTCTTGAGTTCCTTGATCGCCCGCTGGACAATGCCGTCGCCGGCATGGGCTCCGGAGCCGACCCGATCCTTTTTCTCCGGCAGCCCGAAGAGAATGACGCTGTTGACCCCCAAGCTCAGACACTCCTTGGCCTCGGCCGCCAACCGGTCCACCGACAAGCGGAAGACCCCGGGCATGGAGGAAACCTCCTCCCGCTTGCCCTTGCCGGGCATGACGAACAAGGGGTAGATCAACTGGGAGGGGGCCAGCGCGGTCTCCCTGATCAGGGCGCGGAGATTTTCGTTTCGCCGCAGGCGGCGGGGGCGGTAGTCGGGAAAGAGCATGATCGTTTCTCCTTGACGGGTTAAGGGGTGCCTTCAGTCCACCTTAAAGGCGCGGCAGACGATTTCGTTGATGAAAATATCCGGGGCGTCGATGCCGGCTGCCGGCACCACCACCTGCTCCACTTCCCGGCACTGGGTGAGCAGCCGCAACCCGTAAGACATGGCCTGCAACACCTGATCGCAGGTAACCCGCACCGATTCCTCGTCGCGCGGCTCCCGGGCCAAAATCCGATCCAGGGCCTCGTCGCTGAAGGATATTTTGGTGCCGGAGAGCTCGGAAGCCTCCGCCGCCTTGGCATTGGCCGCGGCCACCAGGGCGCTGAAGCGATCACACGCCTCTTGCGGGTCAAGTTCTTCGTTCCGCACCTCGGCGGCAATCATCGCCAGCCGGGGAGGAGTGGCGACCACCCCTTGGCTCTCGAGATAATCGCCGAGATTATCGAGAATGAACTGCTCCAGCCGGCAATGCTCGGCCGCCTGCAATTCGTGCCAGCGTTGCCGGTGTTCTTCCTGCACCGCCGGATCGTTGAGCAGGCGCAGCAGTTCCCGGCCGGGATTCTCCACCAGGGCCGGGTTCGCCACCAGATGGCGGATACCGGTGGAAGGCAGCTTCTTTTCAAAATGAAGCAAGGCCCGCTCCATAACACTGACCAGCCCCCTGGCGCCGGTGCGCTCCCGGGCGGCGGCCGTAGCCAGGAGTTGCAAGGCCTCGTCCTCAAAGGCGATCCCGATCCCGTAGGCCCGAAAATCCTGCTTCTTGCCCACTACCACCGAACTGTTGGGATGACGAAGAATCTCGTAAAGATCAGCCTCCCGCAACTCGTCCAGCACCGCCACCACCGGCAGACGGCCGATGAATTCGCTTTCAAAGCCGTAGGCCACCAGATCCTCGGCCCGGGCCTGGCGCAGCAGCCGGCCGCCGGCCCCGGCTTCCACGGTCGCTGCCGCCACCT